>JAQGMT010000269.1 GCA_028292185.1 Ramlibacter sp.
CGAGAAGGTGCTCGCCCACAGCAAGCGCGGGCAGGTGTGGGCGGTGATCAGCCGCTCGCATCTGTTCGAAGCGCCGGCGCTGGCAAACGCCCTGGTCGACGGACGCATCGAGGCGTGCATCATGGACGGAGCCGAAGCGGGCTTCGCGACCAAGGGTACCGCGCTGCACGATCTGCCCAACCTGATGATCACGCCCCGGCTGGGGTCCTATACCCGCGAGGCGCGGCTCAGGTCCAGCTGGTATGTGGCGCATCGGATTCACGAGACTCTCACCGGTCCGCAAGTGAGCGGCATGGACCAGTTGTCCAGCCACCCCGCGGACTTGCAAGCCGGCCCGCCCAGCGGGGCCGGCCCGCTGGGCTGACCGGGGGCTGTCCCGCGGCCGCGCGCCTATCCGAGCCGGCGCAACTGGTCTTGCAGCTTTTCCAGCGTGGCGCTGAATTCCGCGATGCGCTTGCGCTCCTGTTCGATCACCGCGGCCGGCGCTTTGCCCACGAACGCCTGGTTCGACAGCTTGGCCGTGGATTTCGCGACTTCGGTTTTCAGGCGCTCGGTCTCCTTGCCCAGCCGGGTTTTTTCCGCGGCCACGTCCACCTGCATGAACAGGCACAGGCGGGCTGCGCCCACCACCGCCACCGGCGCGGCCTGCGCGGCGGCCGCCCATGCGGACTCGTCGTCGAACACCTTCACTTCGCTCAGGCGCGCCAGCGCCTGCAGCACGGGCGCGGCTTCGCGCATGAACGCGGCGTCGCCGAGGATGAAGGCGGGCAGCCGGGTGCCAGGAGACACGTTCATTTCGCCGCGCAGGTTCCGGCAGGCATCGACCACTGCCTTCAGGCGCTCGACGTAAGCCTCGGCCGCGGGGTCGATGGCGGCGCTGTTGCTGGCGGGATAAGCTGAGACGCTGACCGAGGCACCGCTCTTGCCCGCTACCGGCGCGACCACCTGCCACAGCTCCTCGGTGATGAAAGGGATCACCGGGTGCGCCAGGCGCAGGATCGCTTCGAGCACGCGGATCAAGGTGCGCCGGGTGCCGCGCTGCTGCGCGGCGTCGCCCAACTGGATCTGCACTTTCGCGATTTCCAGGTACCAGTCGCAGAATTCGTCCCAGACGAACTGGTAGATCGCGTTGGCCACGTTGTCGAGGCGGTATTCGGAAAATCCCTTCGCTACCTCGGACTCCGTGCGCTGCAGGGTGGAGATGATCCAGCGATCGGCCGCGGTGAGCGAAGCGTCCTGCTCGGCGAGGTCCTGTCCTTCGCAGTTCATCAGCACGAAACGGCTGGCGTTCCAAAGCTTGTTGCAGAAATTGCGGTAGCCCTCGCAGCGCTTGGCGTCGAAGTTGATGTTGCGGCCCAGCGAAGCCAGCGAAGCGAAGGTGAAGCGCAGCGCGTCCGCGCCGAACGCGGGGATGCCGTCGGGAAACTCCTTCTCCGTGTTCTTGCGCACGGTCGGCGCCGTTTCGGGCTTGCGCAGGCCGGTGGTGCGCTTGTCCAGCAGCGGCGGCAGCGCGATGCCGTCGATCAGGTCCACCGGGTCGAGCACGTTGCCCTCGGACTTGCTCATCTTCTTGCCATGCGAGTCGCGCACCAGGCCGTGGATGTAGACATGGCGGAACGGCACCTGCCCGGTGAAATGCGTCGTCATCATGATCATCCGGGCGACCCAGAAGAAGATGATGTCGTAGCCCGTCACCAGCACCGACGACGGCAGGTACAGGTCCAGGTCTTTCGTCTTGTCCGGCCAACCGAGGGTCGAGAAGGGAACCAGCGCCGACGAGTACCAGGTGTCCAGCACGTCCTCGTCGCGGCGCAAGCGCTTGCCGGGCGCCATCGCCTGGGCTTGCGCTTCATCCCGCGCGACGTGGACATTCCCCTGTTCGTCGTACCACGCCGGGATCTGGTGGCCCCACCACAATTGCCGCGAGATGCACCAGTCCTGGATGTTGTTCATCCACTGGTCGTAGGTGTTGACCCAGTTCTCCGGCACGAATCGCACCGCGCCGGACTGCACCGCATCGATGGCTTTTTGCGCGATGGACTTGCCGGTCGGGTCTTGCTCGCTGACCTTGCTGACGGCGACGAACCACTGGTCGGTGAGCATCGGCTCGACGATCTGGCCGGTGCGGGCACAGCGCGGAACCATCAGCTTGTGCTTCCTGGTTTCCGCCAGCAAACCTTGCGCTTCCAGGTCCTTGACGATCTGCTTGCGCGCAGCGAAGCGGTCGAGCCCGCGATAGGCGGCCGGCGCGTTGTCGTTGATCTTCGCGTCCAGCGTCAGCACGCCGATGATCGGCAGCTTGTGGCGTTGTCCGACCGCGTAGTCGTTGGTGTCGTGCGCGGGCGTGACCTTGACGACACCCGTTCCGAATTCGCGATCGACGTATTCGTCGGCGATCACCGGGATGTTGCGGTCGCACAGGGGCAGCATCACCTCCTTGCCGATCAGGTGACGGTAGCGCTCATCCTCCGGATGCACCATCACCGCGACGTCACCCAGCATGGTTTCGGGTCGCGTGGTCGCGACGGTGAGAGAGCCGGAGCCGTCCACCAAGGGATAGCGGATCAGCCAGAGGAAGCCGTCTTCCTCTTCGCTTTCCACTTCCAGGTCGCTCACCGCCGTCTTGAGTTCCGGGTCCCAGTTCACCAGCCGCTTGCCGCGATAGATCAGGCCCTGCTCGTACAGCCGCACGAATGTCTCGGCGACCACGTTCGACAGCTTCTCGTCCATCGTGAAGTACTCGTGCGACCAGTCCACGCTGTCGCCCATGCGGCGCATCTGCGTGGTGATGGTGTTGCCGGACTTCTGCTTCCACTCCCACACCTTGGCAACGAAGTTCTTGCGGCCCAGCTCATGGCGCGAGGTGCCTTGCTCCTGCAACTGGCGCTCCACCACGATCTGGGTGGCGATGCCGGCGTGGTCGGTGCCCGGCACCCAGAGCGTGTTGAAGCCCCGCATGCGGTGGTACCGCGTGAGACTGTCCATGATGGTCTGGTTGAACGCATGGCCCATGTGCAAGGTGCCGGTGACGTTCGGCGGCGGCAGCTGGATCGCGAAAGCGGGTTCGCCGGCCCGGGGCTCGCCGGTTCCGCGATAGCCCGCACGCGCATAGCCGCGCTCTTCCCACAGCGGCCCCCATTTCGCCTCGATCGCGACGGGCTCGAACGAGCGCGCCAAGGCATCGAGCGAAGGCGTCTTGGGCTTGTTGGGGCTGTTCGGGTCGGGTTGCGGCGTATCGCTCATGAATTCAAATGGGGCCAGGCTCCATCACGGTGGAAGCTGACCCCAAGCCTTTGGGTGAACGCCTGATTTTACTTGGGGCCCTGGCGCGCCGCCTCGATGCACTGCTTCAACACCTCGGCGTCCCCCACCTGGTTGGCCAGCAGCAGGATCAGCCGCGCATTGAGCAGTTCGGACTCCTCGGGCGAAAGGCCCTGGTGTGCGTCCAGCAGTTGCTCGTAGAAGCTGTCGGCGTCCTGTAAGTTCAGCGCGGTTTTCATGCAGCCTCCTGCTCGAGGTCCGGCGCACCCATCGCGCGTGCTACCGCTCGCACGAGTGCCCCGTCGATGCGCTCGCCGCAGGCCACGACGTAGCTGTCCGGACGCACCAGTGCCCAGCCACGGCCGAAGACCTGGCAGGCGCCTTGCAGATGGCCCAGCGGATCACGCAGGTGCTCCACGGCGTTGGCAGGTTCGTCGCCGGGCAGTACTTGCACACAGCAAACGGGCGCCGCCTGCGACAAGGCGCGCAGCTGCGGTGGCGTGTCGCGGCCCAGGCCGCCGAACAGCAGCAACAGCAAACGCCCGTCGACCCATTGCAGCAGGTCGTTCACGGTACCCTTCGAACCGTCGGCCCACTGGAACGACACGTTCTGCACCGGATGCCCACCGCTTGCACCGCAAGCACTCGATCGCGTGTAGGGATTGGCGATGGCCATCCTGCCGGTGTTGACCAGCTGGCGTGCAAACGCGTACTGTCGCGCCAAGCCGAGCGCTGCGTCGCGAAAACGTTTTTCCGCGCCCGCGGCCGGGCGCAGGAAGCGGGTGGTGCGGTTGGTCACCAGCACGTTCTGGCAGGCGGCTTCGTGGCGCTCCTCGTGATAGCTGTCCAGGAGCGCCGCTGCCGCGCGCCGCTTCATCACCGCCGCCAGTTTCCATGCGAGGTTGTCGGCATCGGCAATGCCGGTGTTGCCGCCGCGCGCGCCGAAGGGGCTGACCACCTTGGCTGAATCGCCCATGAAGAAGACCCTGCCGTGCCGCATGCGATCGATGCATTCGCTGCGGTACGCGTACGGCCCGACCCAGACGATCTGGATTTCGCAATCCCTGCCGAACTGGTGCGCCAGCCGCTCGCGCACCACGTCCTCGCGGCTCACTTCCTCGGGGTCGGCGTTCGGCGCCATCTGGTAGTCGATGCGCCAGACGTTGTCGGCCATGAGGTGCTGCCAGACGGCACGGTTCTCGTTGAACGGCGCCTCGATCCAGGTGTGCCGCTCCACCGGCGGGCGCTTGGTGAAGCGCACGTCGGCAATGCACCAGCGGTCATCGCCCTTTCTGGCGGTGACCGAAGCGCCCACCCAGGCGCGAAACGGGCTGTGGCAACCGGTCGCGTCGATCACGTAATCGGCGCGCATTCGGTACTCGCCGGACGGCGTGGCGATCGTCAACGTCGCACATTCGTCGTCTTGCTTGAAGGCCGTGACGCGATTGCACCAGCGCAATTGAACCTGGCCGAGTTCGCGGACACGGTCCACCAGGTAAGCCTCCAGGTAGAACTGCTGGATGTTGATGAACGGGGGCTGGCTCGACAGGTTGTAGGCGCTTTGCTGGCGCAGGTCGAACGAGTACACCTCGTGCGGGCCGGCGAAGGTGCGGCCGACGCTCCACTGGATGCCTTTGGCCGCGATGCGCTCGTAGATGCCGAGGCGATGAAATATCTCGAGCGACTTCTGCGTGTAGCAGATCCCGCGCGACGCAGCGCCTTTGACGCCGACGGTGTTGTCCTCGTCCAGCAGCACGGCGGCAACGCCATAGCGGGCGAGCGAGCAGGCGAGGGTGAGTCCCGCCAAGCCGCCTCCAACGATCACGATGGGATGCTTGCTGACATCGCCGCTGCGCACCTCGGCCGGTTCGACGAAAGGGTATTCGGGCAGCACATAGCCCGTTCCCTGCGTGAACTCGTAGCTGTTGGTAAAGGCGGTCGGCTCGTAAGCGGCTGCCATCGGCCCGCCTATTTTCTGCCGCCCACTTCCGGCCTGTCGTTGCGCTGGGGCTTGAGCGGGTCGGCCGGCTTGCCGGCTTTGCGATCCTTGCGCCATTGCTCCTTCATCGACGTCCACTGCGCCAGCCGGGCGTGCGCGGTCTGGCTTTCCTCGAGCATCTGGAATTCGTCGGCGAGTTGCGCCGTCAGCTCCAGCCGCAGGCCGTTGGGGTCGAAGAAATAGATGCTCTGGAAGATGTGGTGGTCGGTGATCCCCAGCACTTCCACGCCATTGGCCTCGAGCCGCGCTTTCATGTCGCGCAGCGCTTGCACCGAATCGACGCGGAACGAGATGTGGTTGACCCACTCGGGCGTGTTGGGCGAGGGCTGCGCCGCTTCATCGTCGCCGAGGTCGAAGAAGGCGATGAACGAGCCGTCCTGCAAGCGGAAGAAGAAGTGCGTGTAGGGGCAGTAGTCGCCGGTGCTCGGCACATGATCGCTCTGGATGATGTGGTACAGCGGCAAGCCCAGGATGTCCTCATAGAAGTGGCGCGTCTCCTCCGCGTCCTTCGCGCGCCACGCGAAGTGGTGCAGCTGATGGATCGGCGCGGGCGCCGCAAGCGCAAGCTCTTTCAGAACAGCGGCCATGACATCTCCTTCGATTCACCTATGCGAAACGCGTTTACTGTAGCGTAACCGGGGCTCGATTTGCGGCGCAGGAGTTGGCGTCGTCGGATATACTATGGATTGTCTCGTTGCGATAGCGTAAGTCAATTGACCTGATTGAGCCATCCCATTAGACGCGCGGCTTGCGGAGGACTAACCTTCGGTGGTCTTTGACCCCCTGAGTTCAAAGCGAGTCGTCTTTATTCATCAACCCACCAGGAGATTTCCCATGGCAGCACTCAAAGGCTCCAAGACGGAAGAAAATCTGAAGGCCGCCTTTGCCGGCGAATCGCAGGCGAACCGGCGCTACCTTTACTTCGCAAACAAGGCCGACGTGGAAGGACAGAACGACGTTGCGGCGCTGTTCCGCTCGACAGCCGAAGGCGAAACCGGCCATGCGCACGGCCACCTCGAATGGCTCGAGCAGTGCGGCGACCCGGCGACGGGGCTGCCCATCGGCCCCACGCGCGACAACCTGAAGGCCGCAGTGGCCGGTGAAACGCACGAGTACACCGACATGTACCCGGGTATGGCGAAGACGGCGCGCGAAGAAGGCCATGACGAAGTGGCCGATTGGTTCGAGACGCTCGCAAAGGCGGAGCGCTCGCATGCCAACCGCTACACCAGGGCCTTGAACGAGCTGGTGGACTGATCGGCTTCCTGCTGCTAAACCTTTTGCCCTCTCCCAGTCGGAGAGGGCTAGGGTGAAGACACCGCGTGCCTTCACCCTAGCGTCAACCGACCCTCTTGGAAGCAAGAGGAAGAAAGAACCAAGAACATGGCAGCGCCAAGCGAAGGCAACCTCCAGGCACCCACCCGGCACCCGGTCGAATGGAAAGCCCCGGGCTAGTACGACGAAGGGCTGGCCTTCAAGGAGCTCGAGCGCATATTCGACATCTGTCACGGCTG
>JAQGMT010000277.1 GCA_028292185.1 Ramlibacter sp.
CTTCGATGGCTTTCACCAGGTCGTTGAGTTCCATGACCGTCATGCTGTCCAGCGCGGTCAAAAATTGGTCTTTATCGAATGCCATTTTGGTTTCCTAAATAAGTTGGTTGACTGCCGGGCGCTTAAGCTGCGGCGGCTTCAGTTGCGGGCGCAGCCTCTTCGGCCGGGCCACCTCGTTTTGCTGCCAACGCCCCGAGCACCACCGCGGTGCGCGAGATCGGCGACATCAACAGGCCACAAAGCTGGGCCAGCAAGACTTCCTTGGAGGGAATGCTTGCCAGCGCCTTCACTGCGTTGACGTCCAGGGCCTTGCCACCGTAGGCGCCGCCGCGAATGACCAACTTGTCGTTGGTCTTCGCGAAGTCGGCCACCACCTTGGCGGCGGCCGTTGCGTCCACGGAGAAGCCATAGATCAGCGGGCCGGTCATCTGGTCACCGACGATTTCGAAGGCGCTGCCGGCGACAGCACGGCGAGCCAGGGTGTTTTTCAACACGCTGAGCTGAACGCCCTTGCTGCGCGCTTCGTTGCGCAATTTCGTCATGTCGGCGACCGTGATGCCGCGGTATTCCGCCATCACCAGCGTTTGAGCTTTTGCGGCGAGGCCGGTCACTTCGGAAACGACCGCTTCTTTCTCACTGCGATTCAGACTCAAGGTCTACTCCTTAAATGTGACGTGGGGTCCGGGGACCTTCCGTCACGCCTTACCTGCAGCGACCAACTGTTTTCAGAAATCTCTCAATTCCATCTTCAGCGGGATCGCCATCTGCGTTGGCTCGAGTCGTAAGGCAAGCCTTCGTACTCTCTTTAAGCGGGCCTGGCCCGCGCCAACGGTCTTGGATGGCCTGAAAGCTCCTTGCGAAGCTTTCAGCCCACCACACCCGGCAGCACCTTCCCGCGCTGCCGGATTTTTTCTCAGGCCTGCGCCGAGATGGTTTGCGTGTCCACCCGGACACCCAGACCCATGGTCGACGAGACCGCGACTTTCCTCAAATACACACCCTTGCTCGTGGCCGGCTTGGACTTGTTCAGCGCATCGATCAGCGCCGCCAGGTTGCCTTGCAGCTTGTCCGAATCGAACGAGCGGCGGCCGATGGTGGCGTGGACGATGCCGGCCTTGTCGGCGCGGTATTGCACCTGGCCTGCCTTGGCGTTGCGCACCGCGGTGGCCACGTCGGGCGTCACGGTGCCCACCTTCGGGTTGGGCATCAGGCCGCGCGGGCCGAGGATCTGGCCCAGCGTACCCACGACGCGCATCGCGTCGGGAGCGGCGATCACCACGTCGAACGGCATGTCGCCGGCCTTCACGCGGGCAGCCAGGTCGTCCATGCCGACGATGTCGGCGCCGGCGGCCCTGGCTTCTTCAGCCTTGGCGCCTTGGGCAAACACGGCCACGCGCTTGGTCTTGCCGGTGCCGTTGGGCAACACGACCGCGCCACGCACAACCTGGTCCGACTTCTTCGGGTCGATGCCCAGTTGCACAGCCACGTCGATGGACTCATCGAACTTGGCCGTGGCGGCATCCTTGACGAAGGTCAGGGCTTCACTGAAGGGGTACAGCTTGGTGCTGTCGACCTTGCCTTGCAGGGCCTTTTGTTTCTTGGTGAGCTTGGTCATGTCAGAGGCCCTCCACCGTGATGCCCATCGAGCGGGCGGAGCCGGCGAGGGTGCGGATGGCGGCATCCACGCTCGCGGCGTTCATGTCCTTGAACTTGGTCTTGGCGATCTCTTCGAGCTGAGCCCGGGTGATTTTGCCGACCTTGTTGCTGTGCGGAGTGGGCGAGCCCTTCTCCAGCTTCACGGCTTTCTTGATCAGGACCGTCGCGGGCGGGGTCTTGATGATGAAGGTGAAGCTCTTGTCCGCGTAAGCGGTGATCACGACGGGCAACGGCAGGCCGGGCTCGACACCTTGGGTCTGCGCGTTGAACGCCTTGCAGAATTCCATGATGTTCAGGCCGCGCTGGCCCAAGGCCGGGCCGATTGGCGGTGAGGGATTGGCTTTGCCTGCAGGAACCTGCAGTTTGACAAAACCGACGATTTTCTTCGCCATGGTTTCTTACTCCTTGCGGGTGATAGCGCTTTGGCATTGGTTTTTCATGACCTGCCTCGGCTCCCCGGGGTTGACAGCACTAACTGAGCTCTTGCCGCGCTGTAAAGGCAAGACGCGAAACGACAACACAAGGCAGATGGCGAACCATCGGCCTTATCCTTCAGGTTTTCTCCACCTGGCTGAATTCCAGTTCGACCGGCGTCGCGCGACCAAAAATGGTCACCGACACGCGGACCTTGTTCTTTTCGTAGTTCACTTCTTCGACGGTGCCGTTGAAGTCGGTGAACGGGCCGTCCTTGACGCGCACGTATTCGCCCGTGACGAACTCCACCTTGTGGCGCGGCTTCTCGGTGCCCTCTTCCATCTGGCCGAGGATCTTGCCGACTTCCTCTTGCGAGATGGGCGCCGGCCGGTTCTTGGCGCCGCCGACAAAGCCCGTGACCTTGTTGGTGTGCTTGACCAGGTGCCAGGTGTCGTCGTTCATGATCATCTGCACCAGCACGTAGCCGGGGTAGAAGCGGCGCTCGGAAGTCTTCTTCTGGCCGTTCTTGATCTCGACCACTTCTTCCGTGGGCACCAGGATTTCGCCGAACATGTCCTGCATGCCGGCGCGATTGATCCGCTCGCGGATGTTGCGCTCGACCGCCTTTTCCATGCCGGAATAGGCGTGAACCACATACCAGTGCATGTCGGGATGCACGGCCTTGGCAGGCACTGCCGGGGTGTCGCTTGGGGGCGTTTCCGCCTCGGTGTCGGTGATATCGCTCATTACTTCTTCCACCCCAGGATCAGGTCATAGAACACCCACTCGAGGGTCTTGTCGGTCAGCCAGAGGAACAGGGCCATCACCACGCTGAAACCGACGACGTACAGCGTCATCTGAATCGCTTCCTTGCGGGTGGGCCACACGACCTTCTTGACTTCTTTCCACGAGTCGCGGCCGAACGCCAGGAATTGCTTGCCGGACTCGGAGGTCATGAACACCACGAATGCAGCGGCCAAGCCCACCACCAGCGCGCCCCACTGGGCCACCTGGCCCTGCTTGCCCAGCAGGTAGAAACCCGCCACGCCCGCGATCACCAGGGCGACGGCGAGTGCCAGCTTGGCCTTGTCGGCGCCCGTGCTGACGGTTTCAACTTGAGAAGTGGCCATGTGCCGCGCGATCCTGGTTCAATTCACTGCTTAAATCATTCGTCTCTCGGAAGAGACCAAGCCCGTCACACGTGACGGGCTTGCTTTGAGGAGCCACTCTCAGGTGGCAGGGGCAGTAGGAATCGAACCTACAACCTTCGGTTTTGGAGACCGACGCTCTGCCAATTGAGCTATACCCCTGTATCCGTGCCCCTAAACTTTCAACGTCCCTGCTTCGCAGGGCCGTCCTTGGTT
>JAQGMT010000282.1 GCA_028292185.1 Ramlibacter sp.
GCCGTCGGGATGCGCCGCCGAACCGGCCAGGTGCACCGGCCACGGCAATTGCGGCGCGACCGACTGCAAGGCGGCGAGGTTCTTGCCCGCATCCCACAGGCGTCCCGCGGCGAAGATGCAGGCTTGCTTGGCGCCGGGCCGGAACAACGCGGGGTTGCGGCCGTTGGGCAGAGCCAGTGCCGCGTGTCTGTAGCCGTAGTTGCGCACCAGGGTCTGCAACATGGCGCGCGAAGGCGCCGCCACCACGCTCGCGGCTTCCAGGCCGCGCCCAACCCTGCGCCGGTATTCGTCCCAATTGCTTGGAGCTTCCTCGTGGTGCACCGCTTGCCACCACGACAGTACGCACGAGTGCGCCACCAGCAGCGTCGGCGCGCTAAAGGGCAGGGCGCCGAACGCGAACTGGTTCAAGTGAACGACATCGGGCTCGAACTCGCGCTCGATGCGCAGCAACCAGGCGCCGGCTTCATCGACCTCGTCCCAGGCGTCCTGCATCCACTCCAGTTTGTACGTGCTTTGGTACAACTCAATGGACGGGAACGGCTCGAGTTGTGCGCGCTGCGCCGCCGTGAGGGCCGCGCCCATCGTGGCCAAGGCCACGCTCAAGCCGCGGCGCTGCAGCGCTGTCGCGAGTTCGACGGCATAGGTCCACACGCCGCCAACGGTGTCGGCCGTGATCAAGATTCGCTGCTGGCGCCTAGCGTCCATAAATCGCGTCCAGCGCCACGGCGGTTTTCAAGCACGTTTCGATGGCGGGCGAGTAGCGGGCGCCGCCTGCGAGCTGGCGTGCCCAGGCGACGATCGCGCGGCCGCCCCAGTCGTCCGGCGGCTCCGTCAGCGTGGCGCGCCGGGTGCCTTCGTAGCGTTCGGCGGCGAAATCGTAGAAGGAGCCGTTGACGTTGCGCCATGCCGCGCCGCCGCGCGTGCCGTGGAAGTGCGCCTCAATGACGGCGTCGCGGCCGGCCGGCAGATTCCACGAGCAAGCGATGCGCGCGGTGGCGCCACTGGCGACATCCAGCTCGGCGAAGGCGAAGTCCTCCACCTCATCGGATCCCGCTTGCAAGAGCCTGCCTTGCGCGTAGAGCCTGCTGGACACGCGCAGTACTTCGGGAAACCCGAGCGTCCACAGCGCGAGGTCAACCAGGTGCGTGCCCAGGTCGATGGCACAGCCGCCGCCGGCCAGGGCCGCGTCGCGGAACCATGGCTTGTCCGGGCCGTAGGCGTTGTGGAACACCAGGTCGGCCGCGTAGATGGTTCCGAGCTCGTTGTCAGCGATGCAGTTGCGGATACGCTGCATGCCCTCGGTGTAACGATAGGAAAAATCGCAGGCCAGCAAGCGATCCGCCGCGCGGGCCGCCGCGATGATGCCGCGCGTCTCTTCGGATGTGCGCGCCAGCGGCTTCTGACAGAACACTGCGACGCCGCGCTCGAGCAGTGCGCGCGCTTGCGCCGCGTGCATCGCGCTGGGTGTGGCGATCACCGCGCCATCCAGATCGAACTTGAGCATTTGCTCCAACGTCGATACGGCTGCGGCGCCCGGCGCCAGTTGCAGGGCGCGCTGACGGGCTTCGCTGCTGGGGTCCGCGACGACGACGACCTCGCACGGCTGCTGCGCCAGCAGCGCTTGCATTCGATGCTGGCCGATCCAGCCGAGGCCGAGAAATCCCAGCCTCATGCGGTCACCAGCGCTTTGAGAAAACCGTCGGGCCGGGTGCGCGTCAGCTCCAGCGCTTCGCCCAGCCTGTCCAGCGGCAGCTTGTGCGTGTAGAGCGGCGCCGGGTCCAGCACGCCCTCGACCATCAGGTCAACGGCGGTGCGCATGCCTTCGATATATGCGCGTGGATCGCGCTCGTGCGCATTGACCACGTCGATCCCGCGCCAGTTCCACAGCTGCATATTCACCTGGCGCAGTCCGTCCTGGTGGTACCCGGCGATGATGAGGCGCCCTCGCTCCGCGGTCATTTCGCCGGCGAGGTCGAGTGGCCATTGCAGCCCGGTGGCTTCGATCACCCGCTCGCACCAGCGCCCGTCGGTCAGCGCCTTCACCTGCTCGAGGACCTTCCAGTGATCGTCCAGGGCGATCGTGTGCTCCGCACCGCAGCGGCGCGCCAGCTCCAATGCGAACGCACGGCGAGACAGCGCGATCACGCGCGCGCCGGCATGCGACGCCAGTTGCGTCAGCAGTGCGCCCAGAAAGCCGATGCCGACGATGGCAACGGTCTGCCCGGTCTCGATTCCGCTGCGCTTGAAGATATTGCAGGCGCAGCCCAGTGGCTCGCCAGGCACCGCGGCATCGCCCAACTGCGCCGGCAAACGGATCACGGCATCGGCAGCGGCCAGGTCGTACTCGGCGTGCGCGCGGTAGGTGAGGGCCGCGACGCGATCGCCCACCTGCAAGCCGCTGACACCGGGCCCGAGCGCGGCGACCCGGCCCCAGCCCTCGTGCCCGGGCGCGCCCGCCGGTTGTGGATAGTTGAACCACTCGCGGCCTTCCCACAGCGGCAAGCTGGAGGCGCAGACGCCCGAGCCTTCGAGCCGCAACAGCACCTGGCCCGCCCCAGGTTCGGGCACCTCCTGTGTTTGCACGGAGGCACGCCCCGGTGCGGCAATCACGCAGGCCTGCATGCGGCTCCTTTCGCGCGCATCAGTGCGCTCCCGCGGCTTGCCGAGTCGGCGCCGCTGGAGTCACGCGCGGCCGTGCCGCCAACCAGTCGTAGAGCAGCCCGATGCCGTCGGCCGCGTTCACGCGGCGCCGCCAGCCGGTGGCTTGCTCGAAGGCACGGGTGTCCGACACGTAATAGCGCTGATCGCCGGTACGCCAATCGTCGGACTGGATGCGCGGGCGCATGCCATGCAGTTCTTCGATCCGATCCAGCAAGTCAAGCAGGCTGATCGCATTGGCCGGGCCGCCGCCTATATTGAAAGCGCGGCCCGAAAGCCGCGCTCCATGCTGCTCCGCCAGCAAAAAAGCATCCACCAAGTCATCGACGAACAGGATGTCGCGCACCTGCATGCCGTCGCCATATAAAGTGATCGGCTCGCCGCGCAGCGCGCGCAGGATGAAGTGCGCGACCCAGCCCTGGTCTTCGGTGCCGAACTGGCGCGGCCCGTAGATGCAACTCATGCGAAACACCGTGGTGACCAAGCCGAAGCTGCGCGCGTAGTCCAGCACGTACTGGTCGGCCGTTCCTTTCGAACAGCCATAGGGGCTGTGGAAGTCGAGCGGACGGCGCTCGGAGATGCCGCCTTCGCGCAGGGCGGCGTGCACGGGACGGTAGCGCTGCCCTTCGATCTCGAGCGCCACGTCTTCGAGGCCGCCGTACACCTTGTTGGTCGAGGTCATCACCACGCCCGGCGGTGTTGCCCGCGCCCGCGCGGCTTCCAGCACGTTGAGTGTGCCGTGGGCATTGATCGAGAAATCTTCCCGCGGCTGCTGCAAGCTGGTCGTCACCGCCACTTGAGCGGCGAAATGGAACACCTGCCCGATGCCGACCATGGCGCGCGACACCGCCGCCGCGTCGCGCACGTCGGCGGTCACTACGTCCAGCCGACTGCCGTGCTGCTCGCGCAGCCAGGCCAGGTTCTGCTCGACGCCGGGACGCGAGAGGTTGTCCAGGATGCGGACCCGGCGGCCGCTGCCGAGGAGGCGATGCGCCAGGTTGGAACCGATGAAGCCCGCGCCCCCGGTGATCAGCGTGAGTTGCGGGCATGCAGCACTGAGGGTCTTCATAGTGTCTGTCCGCGGGCAGTCAGTTCCGCGCTGGCCTGGGCCACGCGATCCACCGCCGCCTGGCTCTCCAGCCACGCCGCCAGTTCGGCCATGCCGTCGTTCAGCGTCACCTGCGGCGCGTAGCCGAGCACGCGCTGCGCCTTGCCGATGTCCGAGAAGCAATGGCGGATGTCGCCGACCCGGTACTTGCCAATGATCTCGGGCTCGATGCCTTCCTTGCCGAGCACCTTGGCCAGCCGTGCCGCCACCTCGCGCACCGTACAAGCCTGGCCGCTGCCGACGTTGAACACCTCACCGGCCGCGCCGGGAGCTTGCAGTGCCAGACGGCAAGCGCGCGCGACGTCGTACACGCTGACAAAGTCGCGCTGCTGCAAACCGTCTTCGAAAATCTTCGGCGGGTTGTCATTGAGCAACCGTGCGGCAAATATCGCGAGCACGCCCGTGTAGGGATTCGACAGCGCCTGCCTCGGACCGTAAGCGTTGAAGAAGCGCAGGGCCACCACCGGGATCTGGTAGGCGCGGCCTATCATCAGGCACATGCGTTCCTGGTCGAACTTGGACAGCGCGTACACCGAGGCCAGCGCCGGCGGCTTGCTCTCGGGCGTGGGCACCGGCTGCAGCACCGAGCCGTCGTCGTCGTGCAACTCCCAGTCGCCGCGGCGCAATTGATCCAGCGATCGCTCGCCGGCCACGCGCAGTTCGCCGGCGGTGCTGCGGTACAGCCCTTCGCCATACAGGCTCATGCTGGATGCGATCACCAGGCGCTCGAGCGGCCGGGCGATCAGTGCCTCCAGCAACACCGCGGTGCCGAGGTTGTTGACGCGCGTGTAATGCGCGACCTCGTACATGCTTTGCCCGACGCCGACGGCCGCGGCAAAGTGGTACACCGCATCGACGCCTTGCAGGGCCTTGGTCAACACGTCGCGGTCCGTGACGTCGCCCACCACCACCTCGACTTCAGGGTCGAGATAATCGGGCCGCCGACCGCTGTCGCCGTGCACTTGCGCAGCCAGCGTGTCGAGCACCCGCACCTGATAGCCATTCGCCAGCAATTCGTCAGCGACATGCGAACCGATGAATCCAGCGCCTCCCGTGATCAACACTTTTTTCATTTGCACCATCCATTTTTCTTGCAATAAATCTTAGGGCGTCCGCATTGCGCATGGGGGCGGTACTCATGCCCGGCCATTGAAAAAAAGTGCACGGTCCAGCAATCAGGCCAAGCATGGTCCAGCACGCCACTTGTACGATGGGCTTCAGGTAATCACGGGGAGCTGAAGGTCATGGGCAAGGTTCGGGTGGCCATCATCGGCGTCGGCAACTGCGCGTCGTCGCTGGTGCAAGGCGTGGAGTTCTATCGCGACGCCAGCGTCGACGAACAGGTGCCGGGACTGATGCACGTCGATCTGGGCGGCTACCATCCGCGCGACATCGAGTTCAGCGCCGCGTTCGACATCAGCGCCGCCAAAGTGGGTCTTGATCTGGCCGAGGCGATCTACGCCGAACCGAACAACACGATCCGCTTCGCCGACGTCCCGCCGCTGGGCGTGAAGGTGCATCGCGGCATGACGCACGACGGCCTGGGCAGCTACCTGAAGGACGTGATCGTGAAGTCCACGGCCAGCACCGACGACATCGTCGGCATCCTGAAGGCGACCAAGACCGACGTCGTGGTCTCGTACCTGCCGGTGGGCTCGGAGATGGCGACCAAGTGGTATGTGGAGCAGGTGCTGGAGGCGGGCTGCGCGCTGGTGAATTGCATCCCGGTGTTCATTGCCTCCGCGCCATATTGGAACAAGCGTTTCGCGCAGAGGCGCCTGCCGATCATCGGCGACGACATCAAGTCGCAGTTCGGCGCCACCATCGTGCATCGCATCCTCACCGACCTGTTTCGCAAACGCGGCGTGCGGATGGACCGCACCTACCAGCTCAATTTCGGCGGCAACACCGACTTCCTCAACATGCTGGAGCGCGAGCGGCTGGTTTCCAAGAAGATTTCCAAGACACAGGCGGTGACCAGCCAGCTCGGCCATCCGATGCGCGAACGCGACGTGCACGTCGGGCCGAGCGACTACGTGCCGTGGCTCGAAGACCGCAAGTTCTGCTACATCCGCATGGAAGGCACCACCTTCGGCAACGTTCCGATCAACTGCGAACTGAAGCTTGAAGTGTGGGACTCACCGAATTCGGCCGGTGTGGTGATCGATGCGATTCGCTGCGCGAAGATCGCGCTGGACCGGGGCATCGGCGGCGCGCTGAACGGGCCATCGAGCTACTACATGAAGTCGCCGCCCCTGCAGTTCACCGACGACGAAGCGCGCGAGCTGGTGGAGGCGTTCATCCGCGGCGACGAGCCTGGCGCCAAACCGAAGCGCCGCAATGCCGGTGTGGCCAAGGCCCGCAAGCCGGCCCTGGTGAAGAACTCCTGAATCGCCGCCATGATCGAAG
>JAQGMT010000033.1 GCA_028292185.1 Ramlibacter sp.
AGCTTGCCCGGCGCGATCAGCACGCCGCCCGCGTGCATGCCGACGTTACGCGTCAGCCCCTCGAGCTTCTGCGCCAGCCCCAGCAGCGTCTTGACCTCGTCTTCTTTTTCGAGTCGCTCAGCAAGGAGAGGCTCGATCTTCAGCGCGCCGTCGATCGTGATGTGCTGGCCCGGCTTGTTGGGAATCAGTTTGCTGATGCCGTCGCAAAACGTGTAGCTCATGTCCAGTACGCGGCCCACGTCGCGAATCGCCGCGCGCGCCGCCATGGTGCCGAAGGTGGCGATCTGGCTCACCGCGTCCTTGCCGTACTTGTCCTTGACGTAGTCGATCACGCGGTCGCGATTGGACTGGCAGAAATCGATGTCGAAGTCGGGCATGGACACGCGCTCGGGATTCAGGAAGCGCTCGAACAGCAGGTTGTACTGCAGGGGGTCGAGGTCGGTGATGTTCAGCGAGTACGCCACCAGCGATCCCGCGCCCGATCCGCGGCCCGGCCCCACCGGGCAACGGTTGTTCTTGGCCCAATTGATGAAGTCGCCCACGATCAGGAAGTAGCCGGGAAAACCCATCTTCACGATGGTTTCGATCTCGAACTCCAGCCGCTGCACGTAGCGCGGCATTTCTTTTTCGCGCTGCGCCGCATCGGGGTACAAGCGCAGCATCCGCTGCTCCAACCCTTCGTGGGAGGAGACGCGGAAGTATTCGTCGATGGGCATTCGGCTGCCGCCCACTTCCGGTGTCGGGTAATCCGGCAGGTGTGGCTTGCCGAGTTCCAGCACCAGGTTGCAGCGCTTGGCGATCTCCAGCGTGTTGGCGACCGCCGACGGCACGTCCGCGAACAACTGCTCCATCGCGGCCTGGCTCTTGAAATACTGCTCGCGCGTGAACTTGCGCACGCGGCGTGGGTTACCGAGGATCTCGCCTTCGGAAATGCACACCCGCGCCTCATGCGCCTCGTAGTCGTCCTCGCGCGTGAACTGCACCGGATGCGTGGCCACCACCGGCAACTTCAGGCTCGCCGCCAATTGCACAGCCGCGGCCACGTGCGCCTCGTCGTCGTTGCGGCCCGCGCGCTGCAGTTCCACGTAAAAGCGATGCGGAAAGATCGAAGCCAGCTCCAGCGCCACTTCGCTCGCGCGCTGCGCATCGCCCTGCAGCAGGGCCTGGCCGATCGGCCCGGCCTGCGCGCCGGACAACGCAATCAACCCTTCGCCGCACTCGCGCAGCCACTCCAGCTTGCACACGCCTTGCGCCTTGACGACGTTCTGCGTCCAGGCGCGCGCCAGCAGCTCGCACAAATGCAGATAGCCTTGGTGGTTCTGCACCAGCAAGACCATGCGCGACAGCAGCGACGGCTCTTTCGCGAGGCCTTGCAGCAGGATCTCGACACCGATGATCGGCTTGACGCCGGCGCCGCGCGCGGCCTTGTAGAACTTGATCGCGCCGAACAGGTTGTTCAGATCGGTGATGGCGAGCGCGGGTTGCTGGTCGGCGGCGGCGGCCTTGACGGTCTCGTCGACGCGATTGGTGCCGTCGACGATGGAATACTCGGTGTGAAGGCGAAGGTGGACGAACATGCCTGCATTCTAGAAAAGACTGATGGCTTGACAGCCATTTAAAATTCGCGGCGTGATTCAGGTTCCGGATCGTGCGCGTTACAAATTCGCGGCGGTACGATCGCGGTCCATCACCTCACCAACAACATTCCAGGACAACAACATGGCCGTCGCCCCACCGGATCCCACCCTCATCGACAAGGTGGTGATCGCCAACCGCATCTTGTACGACCAGGGCGTCGTCGATGGCCTGGGCCACGTGAGCGCACGCCACAACAGCGACCCGAGCCAGTTCCTGCTGTCGTGCAATCGCGCGCCCGGCCTCGTCCGTCATGCCGATGTGCTGTGCTATGACCTCGACGGCAACACGGTATCGCCCACCACGGAGCGCTCCTACCTGGAGCGCTTCATCCACGGCGAGATCTACCGCGCGCGGCCCGATGTGATGGCGGTGGTGCACAGCCACTCGCCCAGCGTGATTCCCTTCGGCGCGACCGGCAACCGGCTGCGCCCCATCTTCCACATGGCGGGCTTCCTGGGCAGCGGTTCGACGACCTTCGACATCCGCGACGGCTTCGGCGATACCGACCTGCTGATTCGCAACAACGAACTGGGCAAGGCACTCGCGCAGTCGCTGGGCAACTACTCGTGCGTCCTGATGCGGGGCCACGGATCGACGGTGGTCGGCAACTCCGTCGAGCAGGCGGTGTACCGCGCGATCTACGCCGAGGTCAATGCCAAGCTGCAGGTCCAGGCGCTCGGCCTCGGTCAAGTCACTTACCTCACGCCGAAAGAGGCCGACTTGGCAGCCGCGGCCAACGACAGCCAGATCGGCCGCTCATGGGACCTTTGGCGCCGCCGGGTCGGCCCGATCGACGCCGCTTGACGAAAACTCGCCCTACCCAAGGACACGCAATGAAATTGACGACACTGATCGCGCTGGGCTTTGGCCTCGCGCTGCAAGCACTGGCCCCTGCGGCCAGCGCTCAAGGCTATCCCTCCAGGCCGGTGAAGATCATCGTGCCTTACGGCACAGGCGGCGGCTCCGACATCCTGGCGCGCCAGATTGGCGCCGAACTGCAGACGATGTGGGGCCAGGGGGTGGCCGTGGACAACCGGGCCGGCGCGTCGGGCAACATCGGCACCGAGGCGGTGGTGCATGCCGCCCCCGACGGCTACACCTTGCTGTTGCAGAACAGCACAATGGTCGTGAACCAGGCCGTGCAGGGCAAGCTCGGTTACGACCCCGAGAAAGACCTCACGCCGATCATGCTGCTCGGCGTTACACCGATCGCTCTGGCCGCGCATCCGGGCCTGGGCGTGAAGAACCTGAAGGAGCTGATCGCCTACGGCAAGGCGAATCCGAAAAAGCTGGCCTATGGTTCGTGCGGCATCGGCACGCCGCAGCATTTCGTCATGGAACTGGTCAAGCAAAAGACCGGCATCGACGCCAACCACGCTGGGTACAAGGGCTGCGCCCCTGGGCTGACGGACGTGGTCGGCGGACAGATCCCTCTGGCGATCCTCAGCGCCAACCTGATCGCGCCGTATGTCGCCTCAGGCAAGCTGGTGGCGATCGGCGTGTCCACCAAGGCGCGCTACAAGCTGCTGCCCGACACGCCCACGTTCGAAGAGCAGGGCCTGAAGCCGCTGGACTTCTCGATCTGGTATGCGCTGATGGGCCCGGCCAAGATGCCGGCCGACGCGGTCGCGCGCATCTACGCCGACGTTCAGAAAATCCTCGCGCAACCCGACACGCAAGCCAAGCTGTCCAAAGCCGGTGTCGAACCGCTCAACGGCAACGCCGCGCAACTGGCAACGCTGATTCGCGAAGACGGCGCGCGCTACATCCAGCTGGCGAAGTCGGCGAACATCAAGGCGGAATGATTCTGACGTACATCACAGCCGATACAGAAATCGCCCCCGCCGGGTACCGCCTGCCACGAGAAGTGATGGTCGCGTGCGATCCGTAGCGCGCCAACAATGTGTCTGCAAAGCCGGGGCTGGGCAGGCTGCCGTAAATCGTTCTTGAGGCGCAGGGCAGTCGAGCGCAGCGGAGACCGCCTCGAGGGATGCGCGGCAGTCTGCCCGGCCCCGGCTTTGCCGCGAGGTCTCAGCGTGCCCGGCCCTGGCCCCGGCTTTGCCGCGAGGTCTCCACGTGAGATCTCCAGGCGAAATCTACAGGCCCCGCGGGCGGTCGTCTACTGCGCGGCGACAGGCGAAGTCACATCGTTCCAGCCCCCACCCAACGACCGATACAGCAGTACCTGGTTTTGCAGCAGCAGCAGCCGGGTCTGGATCTGCTGCTGCCGTGCCGTGAACAGCGAGCGCTGGGCGTCCAGCAGTTCCAGGTAGCTCGCCACACCGTTGTCGTAGCGCAGTGTCGAAAGGCGCAACCGCACGGTCTCGGCCTCGGTGACGCTGTCTTGCGCCCGCACCTGCTCCCCCAGCGTGTTGCGGCCGGCCAGTGCGTCCGACACTTCGCGAAAGGCCGTCTGGATGGCGCGTTCGTACTGCGCGACGGCAATGTCGCGGCCGACTTCGGCGGAGCGCAGGCCGGCGCGATTGCGTCCGGCATCGAAGATCGGCTGCAGCAGTTGCGGCGCCACCGAGAAGCCCCACGCGCCGCCCTTGAACAGGCCCGACAGTGCATCGCTGGCGGTCCCCGCATTCGCGGTGAGCGTGATGCGCGGGAAGAAGTTGGCCCGGGCCGCGCCGATGTTGGCGTTGGCGGCGACCAGTTGCTGCTCGGCCTGCTGAACGTCGGGACGGCGCACCAGCACATCCGAGGGAACGCCGGCCGGCACGTCGGGCAGCGTCAAACCGGCCAGCACGGTGTTGCCCGTGATGTCCGGCGCCACAGGCTGGCCGATCAACAAGCTGAGCGAATTGGCGTCGAGCGCGAGCTGGCGCTGCTGCTGGGCCAGCGCAACGCGAGCGGACTCCGCCAGCGATTGCGCCAGTCGCACGTCGAGTTCGGACGAGACGCCGTTGTCGAATCGCAGGCGCGTGAGGCGCAGCGATTCTTCGCGCGTCTGCAGTGTCTGCCGCGTGACCTCCAGCAATTCCTGGTCGGCCACCAGGCTCAACCAGGTATTGGCGACGGTGGACACCAGCGAAATCTGCGCCGCTTTGCGGCCTTCCTCGGTGGCGAGGTATTGCGCGAGCGCTGCCTCGCTCAGGCTTGCGATGCGGCCGAAGAAATCGATTTCCCACGCGGACAGCGCCACGCCGACGGTATAGAGCGTGGCCTCCTTGCCGTTCACCGGCGAGGGTGCGCGCGTCGCGCCCACGACGCCGCCGACGGTCGGATATCGCTCGGAGCGTTGGATGTCGTACTGCGCCCTCGCCTGCTCGATGTTGAGGATGGCGACGCGCAGGTCGCGATTGTTGCGCAGCGCCGTCGCGATCAGCTCGCGCAGTTGCTGCTGGACGAAGAAGTCCTGCCAGTTCAACGCGGCGGCCGGCGTGCCTTGACTGGCCGAGTCGTACAACCAGTTGCCCGGCACCGGCGCCTCGGGGCGCTGGTAAGTGGGGATCATCGAGCAGCCGGCCAAAGCTGCCATACCCAATGCCAGACAGGCGAGTCGGACCCTCTTCATTCGGATCACCTCCGCCCTGGGGGCTGCGGTGCCATGAGCCTTGGGAGCGGCCCGGCGGTTCATACCTGGTCCCCCGCCGTCGCGCCGGGCGGCAGTGCGGGCTCCAGCTCGTGCGCGTGCAGCTTGCGCTGGCGCTCGCTGCCGCGGAAGATGCCGCGCACCACGACGAAGAAGATCGGCACGAAGAACACCGCCAGGCCGGTGCCAGTGAGCATGCCGCCCAGCACACCGGTGCCGATCGCGCGCTGGCTTGCGGAGCCCGCGCCCGAGGCGAGGGCCAGCGGCAGCACCCCGAGGCCGAATGCCATCGAGGTCATGATGATCGGGCGAAACCGCAGGTGCGCCGCGGCCAGCGCCGATTCGATCACGCCCTTGCCCTGGGCTTGCAGGTCCTTCGCGAATTCGATGATCAGGATGGCGTTCTTGGCCGACAGGCCGATGATGGTAATCAGGCCCACCTGGAAGTACACGTCGTTGGCGTAGCCGCGCAGCAGCGTGGCCAGCAGCACGCCCAACACGCCCAGCGGCACCACCAGGATGACCGCCAGCGGGATCGACCAGCTTTCGTACAACGCGGCCAGGGCCAGGAACACGGCCAGGATGGAGAAGCCGTACAGGATCAGCGCCTGCGAACCGGCCAGCTTCTCCTCGCGTGATTGCCCGGTCCATTCATACGCGAAGCCCGGCGGCAGCTTGGCCGCCAGCTGTTCCATCTCGGTCAGCGCGGCGCCGGTGCTGAAGCCCGGAGCGGGCGCACCGGAGATGCGCATCGCCGGATAGCCGTTGTAGCGCACCGTCTGCATCGCACCGGTGACCCAGCGCGTGCTGGCGAAGGCCGACAACGGCACCTCCTTGCCGCCGGCGCTCATCACGTTCAGCTGCAGCACGTCCTCGGGCTGCATGCGCGCGGTGGCCGTCGACTGCACGATCACCCGCTGCAGGCGGCCGCGGTTGGGAAAGTCGTTGATGTAGGCCGAACCGATGGCGGTGGACAGCGCGTTGTTGATGGCGTCGAAGCCCACCCCCAGCGCCTGGGCCTTGTCGCGGTCGATGTCCACCTGCAGCTGCGGCGCGTCTTCCAGACCGTCGGGGCGCACCTGCGCCAGCACCTTGCTCTGCGACGCCATGCCCAGCAGCTGGTTGCGCGCGTTCACCAGCGCCTGGTGCCCGTTGCCGCCGCGGTCCTGCAGCCGGAAGGTGAAGCCGGACGCGGTGCCCAATTCGGGGATCGGCGGCGGGCTGAGCGGAAAGATGAACGC
>JAQGMT010000330.1 GCA_028292185.1 Ramlibacter sp.
AGCAGGTACTCGTGGATGTCGATGATCCGGCAGCCGGGGAAGATCTGGTCGAACTTGTAGCCTTGCAGCTGGTCGTAGCAGGTGCCGCAGCTCACCACCACTGTCTTGATCTCAAGGTAGTTCAGCGTATTCGCCACTCGGTGGAACAGCACGCGGTTGTCGGTGATGATCTTCTCGGCCTTGTCGAACTGGCCCGCGCCGCGTTGCGGATAGCCGCAGCACAGGTAGCCCGGCGGCAAGACGGTCTGCACGCCGGCATGCCAGAGCATGGCCTGCGTCGCCAGCCCGACCTGCGAGAAAAGCCGTTCCGAGCCGCACCCCGGGAAATAGAACACGGCCTCGGTCTCGGCGCTGGTCGCCTTCGGGTCGCGGATGATCGGAACGTAGTCGCGGTCCTCGATATCCAGCAGCGCACGGGCGGTTTTCTTGGGCAGGCCGCCCGGCAGCTTCTTGTTGACGAAGTGCACCACCTGCTCCTTGATCGGAGCGCGCTCGTGGGTCGAGGGCGGCTTGGTCACCTGCAAGTGCGCAAAACCGCGCAGCAGGTTGTTTGCCATCCTCTGCGCCTTGAAGGCCACGCCGATCATCGCACTGCGCATCAGCTTGATGGTGTCCGGGTTGGTCGCGTTGAGCATCATCATCGCCGCGGCATTCGCCGGCCGGAAGCTCTTCTGCCCCATCTTGCGCAACAAATTGCGCATGTTCATCGACACGTCGCCGAAATCGATGTTCACCGGGCACGGCGACTCGCACTTGTGGCACACGGTGCAGTGATCGGCGACGTCCTCGAACTCTTCCCAGTGCTTGATCGAAACCCCGCGCCGGGTCTGCTCCTCATACAGGAAGGCTTCGACCAGCAGCGACGTGGCGAGGATCTTGTTGCGCGGGCTGTACAACAGGTTGGCGCGCGGCACATGCGTGGCGCACACCGGCTTGCACTTGCCGCAGCGCAGGCAGTCCTTGATGCTGTCGGAGATGGCGCCGATATCCGACTGCTGCATGATCAGCGACTCGTGCCCCATCAGCCCGAAGCTGGGCGTATAGGCGTTGGTCAGGTCGGCATAGACGCCGAGCAAAGGCGCCGCTTCGGAATGACTCGCAGCGTCGGCCGTGGCGTGCCGCAGCAGCTTGCCCTTGTTGAAGCGCCCTTCCGGATCCACCTTGCGCTTGTAGTCGGCAAAGGGCGCCAGTTCCTCGTCGGTGAGGAATTCGAGCTTGGTGATGCCGATGCCGTGCTCGCCCGAGATCACGCCATCGAGCGAGCGCGCCAGCGCCATCACCCGCTTCACCGCGGCGTGCGCCGACTGCAGCATCGCGTAATCGTCGCTGTTGACCGGGATGTTGGTGTGCACATTGCCGTCACCCGCGTGCATGTGCAGCGCAATCCAGACGCGGCCCTTGAGCACGCGCTTGTGAATTGCAGTGACCTCTTCCAGGATCAGCGCGAACGGCTGTCCGGCGAAGATGTTCTGCAACGGCGCGCGAATCTGAGTCTTCCAGCTGGCGCGCAGCGTGTGGTCCTGCAGCTGCGCAAACAGCCCTTCGACATTGGCCAGCCACTCCTGCCACAGCGCGCGCACGCCGCGCACGAGTTCCAGCGCCTGGCCGACGCGGTCTTCCAGCAATTCGGGCGAAGGAATCTCGCTGGCATCGTCGTGCCGGCTGAGGGGCAGGTTGCCGCGCGCGAAAAATGCCTCGAGTTCGTCGGCCAGCGCGATCTTGTTGGCGAGCGAAAGCTCGATGTTGATGCGCTCGATGCCGTCGGTGTATTCGGCCATGCGCGGCAGCGGAATCACCACGTCCTCGTTGATCTTGAAGGCGTTGGTGTGCTTGCTGATCGCGGCGGTGCGCTTGCGGTCCAGCCAGAACTTCTTGCGCGCTTCCGGGCTGATGGCGATGAAGCCCTCGCCGCTGCGCGAATTGGCGATGCGCACCACTTCGGAGGTGACGCGCGCCACGTCGTCGGCGTTGTCGCCGGTGATGTCGCCGAAGAGGGCCATCTTGGGCACGGCGGACGAATGGCCGCCTTTGGCATCCTGGGCGCGCTTGGACTTGGTCGAGTAGCCGACCGCCCGCAGGTAGCGATCGTCCAGGTGCTCGAGGCCCGCCAGCAGCACGCCCGAGCGCTTCTGCTCGGCGAACATGAAATCCTTGATCTCGACGATGCTGGGCACCGCGTCCTTGGCGTTGCCGAAGAATTCGAGGCAGACGGTGCGCGTGTGTTGCGGCATGCGGTGCACCACCCAGCGCGCGCTGGTGATGAGGCCGTCGCAGCCCTCCTTCTGCACGCCCGGAAGCCCGGACAGGAACTTGTCGGTGACGTCCTTGCCGAGGCCTTCCTTGCGGAACGTGCTGCCTGGAATTGCCAGCAGCTCGGTGCGTATCGCCGTCTTGCCATCGGCTTGAAAGTACTTCAGCTCGAAGGTCGCCACCTCAGCGTCGTGAATCTTGCCGAGGTTGTGATCCAGGCGCGTGATTTCCAGCCATTGCGCTTGCGGCGTGACCATCCGCCACGACAGCAGGTTGTCCAGCGCCGTGCCCCACAACACTGCCTTCTTGCCGCCGGCATTCATCGCGATGTTGCCGCCGATGCAGGAAGCCTCGGCCGATGTGGGATCGACCGCGAAGACGAATCCCGCGCGCTCGGCCGCATCCGCCACGCGCTGCGTGACCACGCCGGCCTCGGTCCAGATGGTGGCGACCGGCTGCTCGTGACCCGGAATCGTGATGCGCTCGACCTCATGCATCGCTTCGAGCTTTTCGGTGTTGATCACCGCGCTCTTCCAGGTCAACGGAATCGCGCCGCCGGTGTAGCCGGTGCCGCCGCCGCGCGGAATGATGGTGAGGCCCAGGTCGATGCAGCCCTTGACCAGGCCCGCCATCTCGGCCTCGGTGTCCGGCGTGAGCACGACGAACGGGTACTCCACGCGCCAGTCGGTCGCGTCGGTCACATGCGATACGCGCGACAGACCGTCGAATTTCAGGTTGTCCTTGGCGGTGTAGCGGCGCAAGGCGCGCTGCGTGCGGCGGCGCAGCTCGCCCATCTCGCGAAAGCTTTCGTCGAAAGCCTGCACCGCGTGCGCGGCGGCCTTCAACAACTCGCCCACCACGGCATCGCGCGTCGTTTCGGAGTCGCGCGTGCGGCGCTTTTCCACTTCGGCCAGCCGATGATGCAGGGCATCCACCAGCAAGCGGCGGCGCTTGGGGTTGTCCAGCAGGTCGTCTTGCAGATAGGGATTGCGCTGCACCACCCAGATGTCGCCCAGCACTTCGTACAACATGCGCGACGAGCGGCCGGTGCGGCGCTCGTCGCGCAACTGGTTCAGCATCTCCCAGGCGCCGGCGCCGAGCAGGCGAATGACGACCTCGCGATCGGAGAACGAGGTGTAGTTGTACGGAATCTCGCGCAGGCGCGGTGCATCCCCGCCGGCGGCGGCCAGGAGGTGATCGATCGTTGTGGGTGCGTTCATCGGCTAGAAAATGTCAGCCAGATGACTTCGGGCACGGCTGATCGGAGATGTTACCGCAGTGCATCATCACCTATGGAAACCCCGCTTGTGACGAGCGTGGCTCGACCGTTAAATGCGCTGTCACAAACCTTGGTTATCGTGGTCAGCCCATCGAGGAGATTTCATGAAGCTGCAACTATCCGCCTTCGCCCTGGCCGCCGCCCTGGCCGCTTCGGCCCAGGCACAAACCCAGATTCAATGGTGGCATTCGATGACCGCCGTCAACAACGAATGGGTCAACGACCTGGCCAAGCAGTTCAACGAAAGCCAGAAGGAATACCGGGTCGTGCCGACCTACAAGGGCAGCTACGACGAATCGATGACGGCGGCGATCGCGGCCTTTCGCGCCGGCAACTCACCCGATATCCTGCAGGTGTTCGAAGTGGGCACCGCGACCATGATGGCCAGCAAGGGGGCCATTGTCCCGGTCGGCAAGGTGATGAAAGACGCCGGCGAGAAGTTCGACCCCAGCCGCTACATCTCGGCGGTGGCCGGCTACTACACGGCGCCGAACGGCGAAATGCTGAGCTTTCCGCTGAACAGTTCCACCACCGTGTTCTATTTCAACAAGGACGCTTTCAAGGCCGCCGGCCTGCCGACCGACAAGGCGCCGACCACCTGGCCTGAAGTGGTGGTGGCTGCCGCCAAGCTCAAGGCTTCCGGGCACAAGTGCCCGTTCACGACAGCGTGGCAGGGCTGGACGCAGCTGGAAAGCTTCTCCGCATGGCACAACGTGGAGTTCGCGAGCAAGAGCAACGGCCTGGCGGGCCTGGACGCGCGCATGAAGATCAATTCGCCGCTGCACGTGCGCCACATCGAAAACCTCGCCAACATGGCCAAGCAGGGGCTGTTCGTCTACAAGGGCCGCGGCAACGTGCCGGAAGCGAGCTTCGTCTCGGGCGAGTGCGCGATGATCAATACATCGTCGGGCTTCTATGGCAACGTCGCGAAGAACGCCAAGTTCGCGTACGGCCTGGCGCCCCTGCCCTATTACCCCGACGTTCCCGGCGCACCGCAAAACACCGTCATCGGCGGCGCCAGCCTGTGGGTGATGTCCGGCAAGACGCCGGCGCAATACAAGGGCGTGGCCAAGTTCTTCAGTTTCATTTCCACACCGGAAGTGCAATCGGCCAGCCACAAGCGCACCGGCTACCTTCCGGTCACCACGGCCGCCTACCAGCTCACCGAGCAGTCGGGGTTCTACAAGCAGAACCCCGGCACCGACGTGGCGGTGACGCAAATGATCCGCAAGGTCACGGACAAGAGCCGCGGCATCCGCCTGGGCAACTACGTGCAGATACGCGCCATCGAGGACGAAGAGCTGGAACAGGTCTGGAACGGCAAGAAGTCCGCCAGGGAGGCGCTCGACACCATCGTCAAGCGCGGCAACGAACAACTCGAACGGTTCCAGAAGGCAAACAAGTCCTGACGGACTATGGACAAGCGGGTCTTCTTCCGGTCCTCCTGGCTGCCGTGGCTGCTGCTGGCGCCGCAGATGGCGGTGATCCTGGTATTTTTCTTCTGGCCGGCGGCGCAGGCGCTGCTGCAGTCCTTGCAGCAGCAGGATCCATTCGGGACGTCGGTCGAATTCGTGGGGCTGGCGAACTTCCGGCAGCTGTTCGAGGATCCCAGCTACATCGAGTCCTTCAAGACCACCGCGATCTTCTCGGTGCTGGTGGCGACCCTCGGAATCAGCCTCTCGCTGCTGCTCGCGGTGTTCGCCGACCGCATCGGGCGCGGCGCCATGTTCTACAAGACCCTGCTGATCCTGCCGTACGCAGTGGCGCCGGCGGTGGCGGCGGTGCTCTGGGTATTCATGTTCTCGCCGTCCCTGGGCGTGGTCGCCTATGCGCTGGGCAAGGTCGGCATCGAGTGGAACCACCTTCTCGACTCGGGCCATGCCATGACCTTGATCGTGATGGCTTCGGTGTGGAAGCAGATCTCCTATAACTTCCTTTTTTTCCTGGCGGGGCTGCAGTCGATTCCCAAATCGCTGATCGAGGCGGCCGCGATCGACGGTGCCGGCCCGTGGCGCCGCTTCTGGACGGTGCAGTTCCCGCTGCTGTCGCCCACCACCTTTTTCCTGCTGGTGATCAACGTCGTCTATGCCTTCTTCGACACGTTTGCCATCGTCGATGCCGCCACGCAGGGCGGGCCGGGCAAAGACACCGCGATCCTGGTCTACAAGGTGTACTACGACGGCTTCAAGGCCATGGACCTGGGCGGATCGGCCGCCCAATCGGTCGTCCTCATGGTGATCGTGGTCGCGCTCACGGTGATCCAGTTCCGTTATGTCGAGAAGAAGGTGCAGTACTGATGGCCTCGCGGAAGCTCCATCGTGATTGAGAAGCGCGGCGCCCACGGAATCCTTGCGCACGTGATCGTCCTGGTGGGCGTCTTCATCGTCGCCTTCCCTTTGTACCTGGCGCTGGTGGCGTCCACCCACACGGCGCAGGAGATCGTGCAAAGGCCCATGCCGCTGCTGCCCGGCAGCCACATGTGGGAAAGCTACAAGTCGGCCTTGTTCGGGCGCGAGACCAGCGCCGGCTCGAATGCGCCCGTGATTCACATGATGTGGGTCAGCATGGTCACTGCGCTGGTCATCTCCATCGGCAAGATCGCGATTTCGCTGCTATCGGCCTTCGCCATCGTGTACTTCCGGTTTCCCTTGCGCAAGACCTTCTTCTGGGCGATCTTCGTCACGCTGATGCTGCCCGTCGAGGTGCGCATCCTGCCCACCTACAAGGTCCTGTCGGACCTGAACATGCTCAATACCTATGCGGGCCTCACCGTTCCGCTGATCGCCTCGGCAACCGCGACCTTCCTGTTCCGCCAGTTCTTCCTCACCGTTCCCGAGGAACTCACCGAGGCTTCGCGCATGGACGGGGCCAGCCCGCTGCGCTTCTTCTTCGACGTGTTGCTGCCCTTGTCCAAGACGTCGATGGCAGCCCTGTTCGTGATCCAGTTCATCTATGGCTGGAACCAGTACCTCTGGCCCTTGCTGGCGACCACGGGCGAAGACATGTACCCGGTGGTCGTGGGCATCAAACGCATGATCGCCGGCGGGGATTCGCAAAACGAGTGGAACGTCGTGATGGCCACGGCCATCCTGGCCATGCTGCCTCCCGCCATCGTGGTGGTCGGCATGCAGAAGTGGTTCGTCAAGGGTTTGGTGGATACGGAGAAGTAAATAACCTTGCGGGACAGATCTTCAGCTCTGTCCCCGACTGACTAAAAAAATGGCCGCCATCCAACTCAAGAACATCGTCAAGCGCTACGGCGCTGGCAAGAACGCCCTGGAAGTCATCCACGGCGTGAGCGCCGATGTGGCCGACCGCGAGTTCGTGGTGATTGTCGGGCCCTCCGGCTGCGGCAAGTCGACGCTGCTGCGCATGGTGGCGGGGCTGGAGGAAATCTCGGGCGGCGAGATCTGGATCGGGGATCGCGTCGTCAACGACCTCGAGCCGGCCGAGCGCGACATCGCCATGGTCTTCCAGAATTACGCGCTGTATCCGCACATGAGCGTGTTCGACAACATGGCTTATGGCCTGAAGATCAAGAAGGTTCCGGCCCAGGAAATCAAGACCCGCGTGGACAAGGCCGCGGCTATCCTCGAATTGGGCCAGCTGCTGGCCCGCAAGCCTGGCCAGCTCTCCGGCGGACAGCGCCAGCGCGTGGCGATGGGCCGAGCCATCGTGCGGCAGCCGCAGGTGTTCCTGTTCGACGAGCCGCTGTCCAATCTCGACGCCAAGCTGCGCGCGCAGACCCGCATCGAAATCCAGAAGCTGCACCGCGAGCTGGGCATCACGTCCCTGTTCGTCACGCATGACCAGGTGGAAGCGATGACGCTGGCGCGGCGCATGCTCGTGATGAACGCGGGCAACATGGAGCAGTTCGGCACGCCCGAGGAGGTGTATCACCGGCCGGCTTCGACGTTCGTCGCCAGCTTCATCGGCTCGCCGCCCATGAACCTGCTGAAGAACGCGCCCGGCGCGCGTGCCGGAACCATCATGGGCATCCGCCCCGAGCACCTCGACGTCGCCGACTCCGGCTGGCAAGTGCAGGTGGAAACCACCGAGCTGCTCGGCGCCGAGCGGCTGATCTACGGGCGGGTGGGCGGCGAGCAGATCATCGTGCGCAGCGCCGAGAACCAGCCTGTTCCCGCGCCCGACTCGCTGATTCAGGTGGCGCCGCGAGAAGACCGGCTGCACTGGTTCGACGCCGGCACCGGCAAGCGCATCTGAGGCGTACGCTACGCCGATGAAAGCTTGGCCCTATCCCCGCTGGGTCGCCCATCGCGGCGCCGGCAAGCTGGCGCCGGAAAACACGCTCGCCGCTTTTCGCCTGGGCGCGAGTCACGGCTATCGCATGTTCGAGTGCGACGCGAAGCTCTCGGCCGACGGCGTGCCGTTCCTGCTGCACGATGCCACCCTGACGCGCACCACCAACGGCGCCGAGATCTTCGGGCCGGCGCCCAGCGCGACGGCCGGCGACCACGACTGGAGCGAACTCGCGCGGCTCGATGCCGGAGCCTGGCACTCCAGCGCCTACGCCGGTGAGCCCCTGCCCACGCTGGAAAATGTTTCGCGGTTTTGCATGGCCAACGGGCATTGCCTGAACATCGAGATCAAGCCGACGCCCGGCGTGGAGCGCCGCACCGGCGAAGTGGTCGCGCGGCATGCCGATCGCCTCTGGAACAACGCGCCGATCCCACCTTTGCTGACATCCTTCCGGCCCGAAGCCTTGCAGGGGGCGCTGGACACCGCGCCGCGCCTGCCCCGTGGATTGCTGCTGGACTCCTTGCACAAGGGCTGGCTGGAGACGGCGCTCTCGCTCGAATGCGTCGCCATCGTCTGCAACCATGCCTTGTGGGACCTGAGCACGGTGACGCAAGCCAGAAACGCTGGCCTCAGATGCCTGAGCTATACGGTGAATGACGAACGGGTGGCGCAGCGCCTGCTTGACCTGGGCACGGACGGCATCATCACCGACCGCGTCGAGCTGTTCGCGCCGGATTGATCCGGGATCAGCGCAGGTCGCCGGCCAGCGAGGCCAGTGTCTCGGCGGCAATCGTGGTGTGCGCCGGGTAGTTGCGGTGATCGCAGCCCAGCTTCACGCTGGCGCCGGCCTTGATCGCGGCCACCATCGCCGGCGTGAATTCGAAACGCACGAAGTGCACGGCCGAGGTCTTCTCGTCGTTCTCGCGATCCAGGTCTTCGTCCGCGATCGCATACACCCGCTCGTGCCCTTCCACTTCGACGAACAGGCGATCCTCCACCCCGATCAGGCGCGCCAGCTCGCGGCGGCGCTCGTTCTCGTCGGGGTATTCGATCATCATCGTCGCCTTCCAGTTGCTGCCATCGGGCATCAGCGGCGCGTAAGCCTCGATCTCCTGCTCGATCCCATCCTCTTCGAAGATCTTCTCGATGCGCAGCATCTCCTGGATCTGGTAGCGGATGCTGGTCTCGCTTTCGAACTGCAGCGTGATGTGCTCGGCCAGGCGCACGCTGCGCAGCTTGCGATGCGCAATGATGTCGCCCTTGTGCTCCTTGCGGAACTTCGCGTAAGCCTCCAGCGTCATCAGGCTGTCGCGGGAGATTTTTCCGGTGAGTTGCATTTGGATTCCTTCGGCTGCGGCTTCGAGGCTCAGCTCAGGCCGTAGGCCATTCGCACCAGCGTGAGCGGATGCGCCACTTCGGGCGTGCCGAGCGAATTGCGATCGAAGCCCTGTTCGATGTGGTGGCCGGCCAGCGGACAGTCGGAGCTGATGTAGTCGGGCTGCCCGCCTTGCGGGTGCTCGGACATTCTCTTGAACAGCGGCTTGCCGATCTTCATGGCGGTGTCATGCGAACCCAGCTTGACGCCGTAGGTTCCCGCGTGGCCGGAACAACGCTCGTTGGTGTGCACGAAGGTCTCGGGCAGGAGCTTGAGCATCTCTTCGGTCTTGCGGCCGATGTTCTGTACGCGGCTGTGGCACGGCACGTGATAACTCACCTTGCCGAGCGGCTTGCTGAAGTCGGTCTTGAGCAAGCCCTCGCGCCTTCGCTGCATCAGGTACTCGAACGGATCCCACATGGCAGCTTTCACCGCCTGGACATCCGGATCCTGCGGGTACATCAAAGGCAGCTCCTGCTTGAACATCAAGGTGCAACTGGGCACCGCCGTGAGGATGGCATAGCCCTCGCGCGCGTACTTCACCAGCACCGGAATGTTCGCTTCCTTGCTGTCGTTCACGGAATCGAGGTCGCCCAGTTCCAGCTTCGGCATGCCGCAGCACTTCTCCTTGTTGACCAGCACATAGGGCACTTCGTTGTGCTCCAGTACCTTGAGCAGGTCCAGGCCGATGCCGGGCTCGTTGTAGTTCACGTAGCAGGTGGAAAAAATCGCCACCTTGCCGGGCGTCTTCGCTCCGTCTTTCACCGCGAAGTCCTTCGACTTTGGAGCGGCCGAGCGGAATTTACGGGTGGCCAGCGCCGGCAGCCAGGCGTTATGGTCGACGTGCAGCACCTTTTCCATCGCAGCGCGCGCCGGCTTGGTCTGGTTCACTGCATTGGCCACCTGAACGACGATGGGAATGCCGGCGAACTGTCCGTGCACGTCGGTCGAGGACAGGAATTTCTCGCCGAAGTCCACGCCGCCGTTCTTGAACTTGATCGCCTTGGCGCGCAGCATGGTGTGCGGGTAATCCACGTTCCATTCGTGCGGCGGCACGTACGGGCACTTGGTCATGTAGCACAGGTCGCACAAGTAGCACTGGTCGACCACCTTCCAGTAGTCCTTCTTGTCCACGCCGTCGACCTCGCCGCTCTTGCCCTCGTCGATCAGGTCGAACAAGGTGGGGAAAGAGGCGCACAGGCTCACACAGCGGCGGCAGCCGTGACAGATGTCGAATATGCGCTCGAGCTCCTTGAAGGCCAGGCCTTCGTCGTAATAGCTCGGGTCTTTCCAGTCGACCGGGTGGCGCGTGGGTGCTTGGAGGTTGCCTTCGCGGGGCGCAGCCATGTTGTTGGTTCTTTCTTCCTCGTGTTTTCCAGGAGGGTCGGTTGACGCTAGGGTGAGGACTCGGCAGCGAGCCCTCAGCCTAGCCCTCTCCCAACGGGAGAGGGAAAACCTCGCAAGAGCGAA
>JAQGMT010000395.1 GCA_028292185.1 Ramlibacter sp.
TTGCCGGTGCAGTCGACGCGCGAATCATGCGCCCTCCTTGGCGTTGAAAATGAAAGGAAGCCTTCGGCGTGCGCCGGTCAACAAGCGCCCGGTCCAGAGTCCCTGGAGGGCGAGCACACAGCAGGCCGCGGCGAACCATTCGCCCCAGCGGTTGAAAAGTGTGGCGGCCTGGCCCGCAGCGACCGACGCGACGGCCACGCCGGCATCGAACTGCAGCGCAGTGCGGCCAACGACGCGCCCGTGCCGATTGATCACCAGCGAAGGCCCGGCGTTGGATGCGAGCACCAGGGGCACGCCGTTTTCGACGGCGCGGATCACCGATGCGGCGTTGTGCTGCAAGGCAGCGCGGCCCGGGCCAAACCAGGCGTCATTGGTCAACTGCACCAGCATGGCGCTGCCCCCGAGCACCGCGCGGCGCGACAGGTCCGCAAACAGGTTCTCCCAGCAGATCACGACCCCGATGCGCAGCGCGGGCGTTGAGGGTGACGACCGAGGCATTTCGAAACCGGCATCGGAGTCACCAGGCCGGCCCTCGGCGATCGCCGGAACCAGCCAGGACGGCCACGCGACCTTGCCCAGCAAAGGCGTGTACTCGCCGAAGGGCATCAGGCGCCGCTTGCGATAGGGCTCGCCGATCGGCAGGCCGTCACGCACCAGGTAGGCGGCGTTGTAGGCATCGCGCTCGCGCACGCCCAGGCCGTCATGATCGGTAGCTGCGAACTTCTCGGTTTCGGATGCGCCGACGAGCAACGGTGCACCTGCCGCCCCTGACAGCGCGAGCAGCCGCTTGGCCAGCTCTGGATCATGCCGAGGGTCGCCAATCGCAGTCTCGGGCCAAACGATCAAGTCGGGCCGCGCTGCGGCGGCCTTCAGGCTAAGGCTTTCGAGACGCTGCCAGATCGCATCGCGCCCTGCTGCGGTTTCGCGCTCGTGCAGCCCGATGCTCGGTTGCACCGCCGCGATCTTCATCGGGGCGACAGTTTGATCGTTGTTGGCAGCGGCGGCCAGCACGATGGCGCCGGCAACATGGACAGCAGCCACCGTCCCCAGGGCGAGCAGCGGGCCGCGCCACACGCGCCGCTGCACCAGCGACGCAACCGCGACGTTGGCCAACACCACGATCCAGGTGACGGCCGCTTCACCACCGATCGACGCGATCTGCAGCAGCGCGACGTTGGCGTGCTGGCTCTGCGCGAGACTGGCGATCGGGAGGGCAAGAAAGCCGGCGTGCTCGCGCACCGCATCGAGCGCCACCCAGAGTGCCGGCGCGTACACCAGCCAAGAGCAACGGCGCCGCGCGAGAATTACGAGCCCGGCGCACCAGCACGCCGCATAGAGCCCGACATAGCCGCCGAGCGCGGCAAACTGGGCGAAGCCGAACGCGGGCACATTCGCCAACCAGCCAAAGGTGACGCATGCGGCCACCAGGCCACCCACCCACCCGAATCCGAAGGCTTGCAGTGGCGCGAGCCGGCCGACCACGAGCAGCCATGGAACAAGCGCGATCCAAGCCAGCCAACCCGCCGCTTCGCCGGAAAATGCCAGTCCGAGCAGCACGCCGCCGCCGCAGGCGGCCGCGCCGGCCTCGAGCCAAAAGCGACGTTGGATGATCACGGCGGTCCGTTCAGTGCAGCGCGCTGGGGACTTGCGCCGGCGTCAATGTTGACGGCGCCAACCCACGCGAATTGAGTGCCGGCTGCTCGGCCTTCTGCTGCACGTTCGTCGCCGCGCCGAGCGATGGCTTCGCGGCGAGTGCTCCGGCTGTCACAGCAGCGGCACGCGAATCCTGCGCGCGGTCGAGCGGGGTTGCGGCGAGCGTGGCCGGGTTCACCACCGGGTCGCCGGGCGAGCGCACACGCGCTTTCGCCGCCGCCGCCGCATCGATCGTCGCTTCGCCGGTCGCAGAGCCGCGAACCATGTAATTGCGCTGCGCGCTCGGCTGCGGTACGACGGTGTGGCCGTCCCAGCCGTCGCCGACGATCGAGAAGCCCACGCGCACCAGCGAGTTGCCGGCAACCTTGCCCGCACCGACGGAGCTGCGCGCCACCACTTCATTGGGCCAGCCAGCCGCCAGGCCCGACAAGCTATAGCCGCATTCGTTGGCGGCAGCCGCGCGCGTGTGCTGGAACGTTCCGAGCTGGCGCATCGGCGCGTCGGCGGGCTCGAAGTACCCATTGGGATCGCGCAGCGGCGCCGGGCCGGTCTGCACGCTCGCGGCGATGGAGAAGCTGTCGCAATCGCCTGGCCTGATCACGCGGCTCGCGTCCCAGCGGAACGCGCCCGCCATCGTGCCGCCGCTCGGCGGTGTCAACGGCTTCGGGCCGAACGCCACGATGATGGCGTCGGGCCGGCCCCAGACGGCGACGCGAACGTACTCCGAGGGGCCCCGCAACTTCGCATTGACCGGCGCCAGCGCCGTGTTGAACAGCCCCTTGGTCTCGATCTGCGCGGCATTGATCGCGCCTTCGGCGAGCTGCCGAAACTTCGGACCGCCGAAGAACGGCAACAGGTCGTCGGCGATGAACTTCAGAATATCCGCGGAGGCGTTGTGAGAATCGATGGTCGCATCCGACACCGTGAATTTTGCGCTGTCGATGCGCAGGGTCTGAGCGGGATCCGCTTGCACCGACACCGCCAGCGTCAGGTGACCGCGCAGCGCAAGCGAGACTCGCGGGTCGGCGTAACTGCCCAGGGCGGTCGGCGTCGTGGATGTGGCCTCGACAGCGCCACCGGTCGCGAGCGATACCGCCAGCGCGCCCGGGCCGGAATTCGCGACGGTGAAATCGGCGCGTTCATCAAGGAAACACTTGATGTCGCGCAGCGTCTGCCCGGCCGCGAACCTGCCCTTCCCCATCTCTTGGATCAACGCGGCGCAGATCCGCGGCCGCGCCTGGGTCCAGGCCTTCTGGATCTGATCGGTCACCAGGCTCGGCTCGTTGAGCAGCACCTTCACGCTCTGCTGCTTGGGCGTCAGTGGACTCCAGACCTGCACCAGAACACGTGCGCCGACCGCTGCCAGCGCGGGCTGCAGGGCCAGGACCAGACCGGCACCGAGGATCGACCGGAGAATTTTGGATTGTCGAATCATGAGGATTGCCTCAGCTTGTGCGGATCGTCAGC
>JAQGMT010000405.1 GCA_028292185.1 Ramlibacter sp.
AACATCACCATGTGCCCATTGCCGTGCATACCTGTGTCCTTCAGGCGGATGTAATCCGTTCGCACTCCCGCCTGTTGCAGGTATTTGGCGGTGCAGTGATCGTATACCGCGTGATAAGAGGCTTCTGTGGACATCACCATGATGGGAATGTTCTTCAGATTCAGAAGTTGCCGGGCTGGCTCTTGCTGCATCCAGCAGGCGAAAAGTTCGGAGCTTTCGGCGGCTTCGCGTTGAACCTTCAAATCCTCTGCGCGCGTGACGGCTGGCTCGTAGGCGATCGGCGCCTCGGTCAGTCCCCAAGGGCGGGCCTTGCCGGTGGCGTTGGTCGAGTTCTCGAACGGCGGTCCCGTGGGCTCGATCGCAATGACTCCTTTGACGAGCGAGGGCCTTGCATCGGCGATCAACCAGCCGAATGGACCGGACTGCGAGTGCGTCAGCACGATAGCCGGGCCAATGCGATCCAGCAGCGCGGCGCCGGCCAGCTGGTTGTAGCGCTCTGAATCGACATTGGATGCGAGGCTTTCAACCTGGGTGGCATAGAAAGCGTCGAAAATTGGATCCCCCGGCTTTCCCTTGAGCGGTCCTTCGCCAGGCCACTGCGTATGCAGCTTCGCCTGGGGCCAATTTCCAGCGGCGGATGTGAACAGCTGCTCCAGCTGTTGCGCACTGTACATGCGAGTCTTTCCATCAGCAGGGTGCCAAGCCGAGCGCCCACGCATGGGTTGGTCGATCATGTACACCACGTAACCCTGCTCTACGAAGTATTCGGCCCACCCCTTGCGGCCATCGGGGGTGCCCATCCAATTGGTGGCAGTTTGCGCGGCGCCATGAATCAGGACCAGCGGGTACGGACGGCGTACAACCTTCGGCGCCAGCACTTCAACGTAAATCTGACCCGACATGGTCTGCGCGTTCGCCTCGCCGCGGTACTGGCCGCCCACATAAAAGAAGCCCCTGCTGGCGATTGCTGTTTGGTCATGCACGGGTACAGGAAGCTTCGGTCCACTGGTGGAACAGCCCGCCAGCAACAGTGCCATCAACAGAAAGATCAAGCGATTTTTCATTTTGGTTCCGGGGACCTTGGAGGACACGGCGGGTGGATAGGCATGGGTCAGTCTCCTCCGGTGGTCATGCGTGGCGCGCGGCGAGCGTGTGCCAGGAGGGCGCACGCGTCGAAGAGGTGCGGGGCCTGAGTGACAAGGCTCGCTCGGCGCATCAATCGACGTGGGCGTTGGAAACCTTCACCACCCGGGCCCACTTGACGGACTCCGCGGCGATGAACGCTGAAAAGGCTGTTGCCGTCATCGGCGAGGCGACCGCCCCCTGCGCGTACAACTGCGCTTTCAACTGGGTGGACGACAGCGCCGCCACCGTCGCGTTGTTCAGCGTCTGGAGGATTGCCGGCGGCGTGTTGGCGGGCGCCAGCAAACCGTTCCAGTTCACCACCTCATAGTCGCGCAGTCCCAGTTCGGCCACCGTGGGAACGTCTGGCAGCGAAGCGTCGCGGGTCTTGCCGGTCGTGGCCATCGCGCGCACCTGTCCGGCCTTGATGAAGGGCATCGCCGAAGGAATCGCGCTGAAGTACATGTCCACCTGGCCGGAGGCGACGGCCAGCAGCGCCGGACCCCCGCCCTTGTATGGCACGTGCAGCCAGTTGGCGCCCGTGAGCAACTTCAGCCACTCGCCGGCCAGATGCGTGGTACTGCCGTTACCGGCCGACGCAAAGCTCAGGTCCTTGTACTCGGTCTTCGCCTTCATCAAGAAGGTCTGGGGAGTATCGTTTTTCAGCGCGGGCTTCACGACCAGCACGTTCGGAAACACCGTCGCCAGCGTGATCGGCGCGAAGTCCTTCGCCGGGTCGTAGGGCAACTTCTTGTAGAGGTGCGCGTTGATCGCGATCGGCGCCACGTTGGCCCACAACAGCGTGTAGCCATCGGGTTTCGCCTTGGCGACGACATCCGTGCCCCGGCCGCCGCCGCTGCCGCCCATGTTTTCGACCACGATGGCCTGGTTCAGGCGCTTGCCTACCTCGTTGGCCACCATTCGGGCGGTGATGTCGGTGCTACCGCCGGGCTCGAAGGGAACGATCAGCCGAATCGGCCGGGCGGGGTAGCCGGTGGCGGGCTGGGCGTGGACGGCCCACGGCACCAACAGGCCGGCTGCGGCTGCAAGCAGCGCCCGCCGGCCATGGCGCGTGGGCCAGGAGGTTGCGGGAGGCGCCAGACGAGCCAGCAGGATTCTTGTTTCGCGCGATTCGAGCCTATTCATGGGTAGTCTCCGTGCGCCGGTCGAAACCGACGAAATGTTGTGAATAAAAGAGTCATGCGTTTTCGGTCTTCTACTCTGATTGGGGTGCATCCTAGGCTGAAGAGGAGGGATGAACAATCGAATAGAACTCCACAACCACTTGAGTAAAATTCACACCTATGCGTCACCTGCCACCATTGAATAGCCTCAAAGCCTTTGAGTCAGTGGCGCGCTTGGGCGGCGCGCTGCGGGCCGCCGGCGAACTCTGCGTGTCGCACGGGGCCATCAGCAAGCAGGTGGCGGTGCTCGAGAAGTGGTTGGGCGTGCCGGTGTTCGACCGGCACGCCCACGGCATGAAAGTGAACCGCGACGGCCTGGAACTGCTGCGCGAGGTGCAACCCGCCCTCGACCGTATGGCGCTGGCTGTCGGCAAGATCACGGCCGACCGCGGCGTCGAGAAACTGGTGGTGAGCGCGCCGCCGACGATGACGATGCACTGGTTGCTGCCGCGCTTGCCGTCGTTCATGGCGGAGCACCCGTCGATCCGCATCCAGCTCAACAACCGCCGCGACCGTGGCGTTGGCCTGCCGGAAGGCGTCGACGTCGTCATCCGGCGCGGGGACTCGACCGATCCTTCCCTGACCCAGCAGCGTTTCATGTCGGAAGCCATTTCGCCGGTGTGTACGCCCGCCGTCCTGCGGGATGCCCGCATCCGCGGGCTGGCTGACTTGGCTTCGATGACATGGCTCACGGCCGACATGCGGCCCAGGGACTGGCCGGATTGGCTCGACTTCGCCGAAGCGGGGCCCTTGTCAGCACCACGCCAGCTGAGTTTCGATCACAGCTACCTTGCCCTCCAGGCGGCGCGCGACGGCCTTGGCGTGGCGATGGGGTCGCTGTACCTGATCCAGGAAGATCTGGCCTCGAAGACCTTGGTGCCGATCTTTCCTGGCCTGGTCTTGCCCTCGCAGCCCTATGTGATGGCTTACCGGGCGGGCAAGCGACACGAGGCGACGGTGGCCTCTTTCGAGGCCTGGCTCACGACCGCGGGCCGGGACCACGAGCGGGCGACAAGGCGTGCGCTGCGCGCGCTGATCAAGCTCTGAGCAAGCCGAGTAGCCGAAGTGGATCGATCAAAGTGAGGCTGTCCCAGAGTTCACCCTTGATGCCGCGCGTGAAGTCAGCTATTGCTTCTGAGGGCCGGCCTGGTAGCTCCGAGCCGCCCACTCGTTGACCCAGTTGTGAGGGGCCGATGGCCTTGTGGATCATCAGGTTGTCGCCGGGGCGGCACTTCATCGTTAGCGCGGGACCGACGAGATAGCCGCCGTTGTGCATTGGCCGCAG
>JAQGMT010000077.1 GCA_028292185.1 Ramlibacter sp.
CGACAACAGCGCACCGCCCTCCCCCAGGTGGGTCTGCAATCCAAGCGGCAATTTCTGCAACACGCCACGCAGCCTGGCCGCGTCGAGCACCTCGCCCACATCCGCCACGGCGCCATCGGCGCTGGCATATCCCAGGTTCTCGAGGAACGGGCGGTTCCAGATCTGGATGGCGGGATCAACCCATGAGGTCTGCAGCCGCAGCGCTTCCAACCGGTCGCCTGCATGGGGCGCGCCGTCGACGTTCAAGATCCCGCTGGCGAGCCGGTTCCAGCCCAGGAGTAGCGAGAGCAAAGTGGATTTGCCGGCGCCCGAAGAGCCCACCACGGCGATGTGCTCGCCGGGACGGATCACGAGGTCGACGTCTTGCAAGATGGTCTGGCCCGACGCGACCACACTCCCGCCCTCGATGGTCACCGAAACCGCGGCGCTCGCCGTGGCACCGTCGGCTGCGGGCTGCGCCGGCGCCACCGCATCGGAATCGCGATGGGCTGTGCTCTCGGACGGTGCGGACAGCGGCTCGAGCAGCCGCAGCAGCACGTTGCGCTGAGCGGGATATTGCTGCATGAGCCCGGTGAGCGACTGGCTGACCGCGGGCAGCTTGAGCGCCCAGTAAACCAGCAGCAGGTCTGCGCCGGTTGCCGTGCCCGAACGCAGGAAGTGCGCGATCAGCAGCCACGCGGCAAGCCCGATGCAGATGAAGGCCTGCACCCCGTTCGCCGCCAGCGACAGCCGCACCAGGCCGAGGCTGGAGCGCGCCCATTCGACCAGCAGGCTTTCGTGCTGGCGGCGCACCGCGGACTCGGCGCCGTGCGTACGGATCGGCACCAGGCCCAGCAATGCGTCCAGGTAGAACACGTGCAGGGCGCCGGCGTGGTTGCGCACGCGCAAGTCGCGCTCGTTGAGCAAGGGCTGCAGCGCCATGGGCACCACCAGAGCAATCAGCGCAATGGCGAATGCGATGGGCAGGCTGGCGGCGTCGATCAATGCGATGCCGATCATCGTGAACGTCAGGTCGAACAGCGCCTGCAGGAAGTGCAGGGCCAGCCCCGGAACCAGCCGCGTCAAGTGCATCCGGTGGCTGCGCTCGGCCATGTCGGAGATGGGCCGGCTGTGGAAGTAGCGGTCGCTCAGATGCGGCAGCTTTTCCAGCAGCGCCATCCGAAGCCGCGCTTCGAGCTTGCGGCCGATGCGCACGACTTCGAAGGCAATCGGAAGCTCGATCACCAGGAGCAACGCGCCGAACAGCATCAGGGCGGTCGCCGCGCCGAAGCGCTGGCTCGGCAAGTTCAAGGCCCAGGCGATGTCGAACAGCCCGCGGAACATCAGCATTTCGATCAGCACGGCGCCCGCCGCGATGCCCATCACGCCGACGAGCACCGCCAGGCTCAGCATGCCATCCATCTTCAGCAGCGCCCAGATCCGGGCCGCGGGGTGCAGCGGCTGTTCACGCACGGCAGCGATCAGTTCGCGCGATCGCAGCGCTTCATCGGCTGGCGCCGCAGCCTCGGCGCTTTTTGCCGAGACCCGCACCAGGACCGCGCCGCGCAGCTTCAGTTGCAGCTTGCCATCGGGCCCGAGCATGTGCGCGAACACCGACCAGTACACGTCGGGAATGATGCGGAAAATATCTCCGGTGCTCTGATGCGTTTCTTCGAACAGGTAGCGCAATACCTTCATCGACTCCGGCCCGGCGCGCAGCCCGCCTGCTTCGACCACCGAGTTGATGAAGCGCACGGTGGCATCCAGCGCCCCCAGCCCGAACCACTTGGCATCGGCCAGTGCCGCTTCCACCAGCGAGTCGGCCTCCGCCGGTGAAGCACCGACCCGGGCCAGACGCACGCGCAAGGGCTTCAGGAAATCGTCCGACGCCGCCCAGTCGCGCCATTCCGCGGAGGGCACCTCGGTCTCGTGGCGGAACACTTCCTCGTCAAATTGGCGGCACGATATCCAGCGCCTGCCGATCGCCGGGTCCATCACCTGCAGCCAGGAGCCATGCCGGCGCCAGACCACGATGAAGTGGGTCGCGCCGTCCGCCTGGCGGACCACCACCACCGCGGGCAGCGCCGCGGCCTCATCGACGAACAGGTGATCGACCGGGATCATCACTTGTTCGGCGTGCACACCCAGTTGGTTGGCCACCAGCTCGATCGCGTCGATGGACGTGCCGTCGACGTCGGTCTGGCAAGCCTCGCGCAGCCGGCCGTAGCTCACTGGCACGCCGAACCCTTCGAGTACGCACTTGAGCGAGGCCGGCCCGCAGTCCATTGCCGATGTCTGCACGACCTCCGGCACGAGCCAGCGCCGGCGGGCTTGCGCCGTCACCGCGCTCATTGCGGTGCAGGCGCCGCGCCGCCCGTGCCCGTGCCGAGTGGCTGCAAAGGCGCGGTGCTGATCTGGCCGGCCGTGCGCAAGACCAGGATGGCCGGAGACGTCTTCTCGATACTCACTTCCACACTGCCGGGCAGACCGTGCTGCAAGGGGATGCGCGGCGCTGATTCAGCGGTGGGCTGGAACTCCACCCGCACCAGGTTGTCCTTGATCTCGGTGCCGACGCGGGTCACGGTGGCATTGATGGTGCCGAACTGGGCCCAGGGAAACGCATCGAGGCGCAGGCGCGCCGGCTGCCCGGCATGAATGCGTCCGAGCACCGAGGCCGCAGCGAAGTCGGCCACGATGATGAGCCCGCCGCGCGGCACGATGGTTGCAAGTTTCTGGCCTTCCGCGACATACGCACCGGCGGAAAGCTGCGCGACGTCGCCGAGCGTCCCGCTCACCGGCGCGCGCACGATGTGCCGCTCGATCTCCTGCTTCAGCCGGGCGATGGTGGCCTGCGTGGTGGCGGTGTCGCCTTCGAAAGCGACGATCGCCCGCGTGAGGTTCTCAATCTGCGCCTGCGCCTGGTAGGCGCGTGTCTGCGCGTCGGTTTCCATGCGCCGCACCTCCGAACCCGCGGCGTCGCGCGTCGCGCTCAGCTTCTGCGTCTCGGCGTGCGCGCGCGCTGCCTCGATCTGCGCCACTCCGCCAATGCGGCTTTCTTCCGTCAGGCGCCGCTCGTTCTCCCGGGCGAACTCCGCGGCGGCCGCCGCTTCATCACTGCGAAACCGGGCCGACTGCGTTGCCGCCAGCGCGGATTGCTGGTCGCGCCCCTTGGCCTGCCCGAGCGACGCAATTTCCTTCCTGAGCGAAAGCACGCGCGGGGCGATGGCGGCCAGGCGCGCCTCTTCTTCGCGCAGGCGCAGCTTTTCGCTGCTGGCGTCGAGTTCGACCAGCACGTCGCCGGCGCGCACCTCCTGTCCCAGCGCGAGGGCGCTCGACACGATCTTGCTCGGCACGACGGCCGAGACACTGTGCGCGGATTGCTGGACCTCCAGCCGTGCACGGCGGGACACCTCGAACACGGTCACGGAACCGAAGAAGAACCAGGCCAGCCAGCCGGCCAGCAACAGCCCGCCCGCCAGCCAGGCCAGCAGCGCGAAGCGGGAGGTGTCGTTCGACAGCGACCGCGTGGTGCGGCTGAAACGGGAGGCCAAGCTGCGCCCCGGACTATCGTTGCGCCGGGTCGCCGTGGCGATTGGCGACCAGGGCCGCTTCCACGCGGCTGCGCACCTGCAGCTTCTGCAGGATGTTGGTGACGTAGTGCTTCACCGTTTGCTCGGACAGGAAGATCTTCTCGCCGATCTCGCGGTTGGTCATGCCGTTGCCGATCAGCGAGAGGATGTTGCGCTCGCGTTCGGTCAGCTCCTGCAGCGGATCGGGCGCCTTGCCTTGCGTCAATGAGACCAGCATCTCTCCGGCGATCGACTGCGACACGTACACCTCGCCCGCCGCCGCGGAGCGCACCACGCGCGCCAGTTCCTGCGCCGACACGCCCTTGAGCACGTAGGCGCGGGCGCCCGCCTTGAAGGCGGCCAGCAGCTTGTCCTTGTCGTCCGCCATGGTGAGCATCACGATGGCCGTCGCCGGGCAGGCAATGCTGACCTTTTCAGCGGTCACGATGCCGCTCCAGCCGGCCATGTTCACGTCCAGCAGGATCACGTCGGGCAGCAGCGTGCGGGCCAAGGCCAGCGCCTCTTCGCCAGACGAGGTTTCCGCCACCACGTTGAAGTCGGGCTCGCCCTGCAGCGCGGTCACCACCCCATGCCGAAAAAGCGGATGGTCGTCCACCACCAGGATGTTGATCCGATTAGGCATATTCCACTTTCGACGAATCCAGGGGCAGCGAGGCGCGAATGGTCGTGCCCTTTCCCAGCCCGCTCACCAGCTCGAAGGTGCCGCCCAGCACCTCCACCCGCTCGCGCATGCCGGCGAGCCCGAGCCGGCCTTTTTCCATGGCGGCAGGCAGGTCGAACCCAGGCCCGGCATCGATCACCTCGACCCGCAGCATGTGATGGTCGGTACTGAGGACCACGCGGCAAATGGCGGACTTCGCGTGCTTGAACGCGTTCGCCAACGACTCCTGCAGCAAGCGGTACAGCGTGATCTTGACCCGTACGGAGGCGTCCATGCGACCCAGCGAGCATTCGAGGCCGACCTTGGCGTTGGTCTTGCTTTCGTAATCGCGCACGACGCGTGCCGACAGTTGCTCCACCGTCAGGTGTTCGATGTCCGGCAACTGCAGGTCACCGGAAATGGCGCGCAGGTCGGTCATCGCCGCCTCCACCGCCGTTCGCACCGGTGCCAGGTTTTCAGCCAGCCACTTTTGTCCGTCGCAGCCGCACTCCCTGGTTTGGCTGACGCTCTTGAGCCGCATCAGCGCAAAGCCGAGGTCCTGCCCCGGCCCGTCATGGATATCGGCCGAGATGCGCTGCAGGAAGTTCTCGTTCAATTCGGTGCCGCGCTCGGCCGCACGCTTGACACGCTGGTGCAGCACGGTGTTCTGCACGTTCAGCTCGGTCAGCTGCATCACCTTTTCGCTCAGGTCGTGCTGCTGCCGGTCGATGGTCTCGCTGCCGCGGCGCACCAGCACGAACAGCATCAGGTACATCAGCAGCATGGTCCCGGCGACGGTGAGCCAGCTGCGGCGCTGCGCGATGCCGGCTTCGTGGTCGATCTCCTGCGGTGACTGGTAGAACTCGGCCGCGGCGATCACCCGGCCCAGCCGGCTGCCGTGCAGCGGCGTGTAGGTTTCGATGACACGCCCCTGCGGACCGCCGTGTTCAGCCACTTCGGCGCCGCTGCGCTCGCTGATTTCCGAATTGATATCGCCGCGCAGCGCGTCCTCCAGGCCTTCATCCATCGGGAATTTCTTGCCGATCTGGCTGGCGTCGCTGCTGTAAAGCACGCGTCCGTCCGGCGCCCAGATCTTGAGCGAGATGATTTTCTTGCCGAGCGGCGTGTTCGCCAGCAGGCTGGCAAGCTCGTTGCGGTCGGTCTCGGTGAGGTCCGGGGAATTGGCAAGACTCTGCACGTGGGGCGCGACGAAGCTGTCCACGTAAAGGGCGGTCACGCCGCCGATCCTGTGGACGACGCTGTCCTCCACCTGCTCGCCGATCCACCACCCGATCACCAGGGTGCCGGCCAGCAGAATTGGGGAGCTCAGCAGCATGAATTGCTGGGCGAGCGAAAGACGCGGTAAGAATTTGTTCATGGTGAGAGATTGGCCTCAAGCGCGTTGCGCGCGACAGCCACTCGGCCGCAGGCCGCAAGCGGCGGGCGATCCCTTCTATCGGGCCCTTGACTGTACCAGCGGACTGAACAGTTGAACAGGCACCAAGGTGCCGAACATTTCCGACCTTCGGGCACCTAAAGCGCGCAGTTCGGAGCTGGGCGGCAAGCAGCGCGCCACCTACGATTCGTCCCATGTTGCAAAGCCCAGCCCCAACCACGATGACCGGCGTACTGGGTCAAGCCATGCAGGCCGTGGGAACGAAGGCTTCGGGATGCCCGATGCATGCGATGCCGCCGCAACCCCGCGGTCTGGACGCGGGGGACCAACTCGTCTTCCCGATGCACAAGCGGGTGATCACGCAATATTCGGTTGACCCCAGCGGCGCCCGAGAGTTGCACCTTTACTACGGCGACAAGGAAATCTCGTTTGATGAGCCTGAGCTGTTCGCGTTCGGCGAACAACTGGCGCGGCACTCGAGTTTTGTTGCGGTGTCGTCCACCACCTGGGGGCCCGGCTATGAGTGGACCAAGATGCAGGAGCTGCTCGAGCAGCTGATCGAACAAGGCATCTTGCGCCACGCCGATGAGGCCGGCCCCTCTGAAGATGCGAGCCGCCAGGCCGCGGGCGATCGCCCTTCACCGCTGCCCGCCGCCCTCACCACCACGGCGCGCAGCTGGTTCGAGTGCGAAGCCATCACCAAAGAACTCACCGGCCAGGGGCTGGAGCTCGGCTACCTCGAGCTGATCGTGCCGGTCTTCCGCGTCGCGCACATGGCTCTGGATGCCGAAGGCCGGCAGGTCGGCGAAGCCAACGTCTATCCGCAGCCGCTGCGCCTGGACGTGCCCACACGGTGGCGCACCTGCATCTACGAAGGCAGCCGCTACCTGGACGCCAAGCCGATGAACGTGACGGCGCTCAAGGCCATGCGGGCCGACTGGGGCCAGATCATGGCCGCCCTGCTGCGCATCCGGGCCGCGTACCTGGAGCGGTTCCCGGCCGCCCGCAACGGGCTCACGCTCGGCGACATCGAGCGTCTGACCACGCTGGTGCTGGCGGTGCCCACCTATCAATTGATGCGGATGCAAGGCGGTGTTGCCAATGGCTCCCTGCATCCCGCGCTGTCATCGATGTTCCGGGTCACCGACGGACTGCGGACCGTCGCCCACCAGATGCTGTTCCTGCCGGTGAAGGAAGCCACCCTCTCGCCGGAATCGCTGATTACCAGCGCCGACCTCTACGAATACGCGGAGCGAAACCACTCGTTCCACTCCAGCCACGGCGTGTGCGCCGGGCCGAAGGCGATGATCGAGGAATTCCTGGCGGTCCTGGTGGACGGCAAGGGCATGGCTGAGGCTGCATCGGTGGTGCTCGACCCGGCCGTCGAAGCCGCGCTGGCGGACATGGATGCCGCCCTGGACTACGGCTTGTACGGCTTGCAGGCGTTCGCCGTGGTCTTCTCGCTCTGGCCCGTGATGACCCGCGCCTACACGCGCCTGTCGAACATCTCGCGCGCCTGGTCCGAAGAGCCGTCGGATACCGTCACGCGCCTCGGTGAGTACCTCCACGCCAAGATGGAAGTGCTCCAGAACGAGACGCTGCACGCTACGGAAGAATGGCGTGTCAACCGCGAGCGGGTGTATGGCGACATCTATGAGCAGTGCGCCTTCGGACTCGGGCGGCCCGTGCAGGAGGAGCTGGCGCAGCGCATCGCGCCCAAGCCCACGGCGGCGCATGTCGCCACGGCAGATCGCCTGCGCAGGATCCTGCGGCGCAATTGCTACAGCCGCCCGCCGATGGACGACCACGACGCGGAGCAGCTGCTGCAGTGCCTGATGAATTTTTTCCTGCAGGCGCAGGCCATTGTCGCCCTCGGGTGCGACGTCCAGCAAAACATCAACTCTCTCCTGGGCCGGCCGGCGCCCTCGCGCCCGTTGCGCGCCAGCGACACCGACGTGCACGTGCTGTTGCAAGGCAATGAAGCACGCCGCCTGCCGCATCTGCTGGACGAGCTCGAGAGCCTGCTGGGTTTCCGGGTGGAAATCACCAGGGACAAGATCGAGATCACCGATGCCGCCGCGGCAACACAACCGAATTTCCCGGCATGGGGCCGGCAATGACACCGCGCGAACAGCGCGGGATTTTTTAGAAAGAGCAGTCATGAAGATCAAATCAAACGTTCGTGCAGGTTCCGGCAGCACCAACTCCGGCGGCGTCAACAGCAAGAGCAAGAGCGGCCTAAGCGTCGACAGCACCTCGGTGGATACCAGCGGCACGATCAACAACACGGTGAGCTTCTATGTGCCCCCCGTGAGCCGTTGCGTGGGCATCTAAGCTCCGCGGCTGATTTCGGAGGGCCGGTGCTGCACCGGCCCTCCATTGCATTTGCCGGCAATTGGGCCGGCAATATCCCGTGCAACCTGCACGGACCTTTAGGAAAGAAAATATGAAAATCAAATCGAACGTGCGCGCAGGTTCCGGCGGCACCACTTCCGGCGGCGTCAACAGCAAGAGCAAGAGCGGCCTGAGCGTCGACAGCACCGCTGTGGACACCAGCGGCTCCATCAACAACACGGTTGTGTACTATGTGCCTCCCGTGAGCCGTTGCGTCGGTATCTGAACATCCAGCTCTTTTGAGCTGATGTGCAGAAGGGTGGAGGCGCTGCGGCGCGTCCACCCTTCCCTTTTTTCATTTCCGGGTCGTGCCGTGATCAAAACAGTCCTCCTGGCCGCGCTCGTCCTGGGCGGGTGCGCCTCCGCACCCACCGCGCCCTCGCCCAACATCGAAGTCCCCGCCACCTTCAGGGAAGGCGACATTCGCTGGACTTCGGCGCCGCCTGCTGAAGCGCAAGCGCGCGGCACGTGGTGGAAGGCCTTTTCCGACCCGACGCTCGATGGCCTCATGGATCGGGCGGCAGCCAACAACACCAGCATCGAACTCGCAGCCGCCCGTCTCATGCAGGCGCGCGCCCTGGCGCGCAGCGCCGAGGCTGACCGTCTTCCGCAGTTCGGGCTGCGCGCAGGTATCGCGCGCCAGGGCGGCCCGCTGATCAACGCCGCCGGCGGGCAAGGCACCCTCGCCACACTGGCCGGCGACCTGTCGTATGAGCTGGACCTGTTCGGCCGCCTGTCGAAGGCCAGTACCGCCGCCTCGCTGGACGCGCAATCGAGGGAGGCGTTGCTGCGCAGCACGCAACTGCTGGTGCAGGCCGATGTGGCGCAAAACTATCTCTCCCTGCGTGCGCTCGACGCCGAGCGCGAATTGGTGCGCGGCACGTTGACGGCGTACCGCGAGACGGTGGACATCACCGAGCGGCGCTTTCGCGCCGGCTCGATCGCGGAACTCGATGTGGTCCGGGTGCGCGCGGAACTCGCTTCGATCGAATCGGACGCCCTCGCCCTGGATCGCCGCCGCGCCGAACTCGAACATTCCCTCGCGGTGCTGCTGGGCGAGACGGCCTCCAGCTTCCAGCTTGCCAGCGGCGAATGGAGCGCCACCCTGCCCGTGATTCCGGCGGGCGTGCCCAGCACGGTGCTTACGCGCAGGCCGGATGTGGCGGCGGCGCAGCGCACGCTTGAGGCCTCGCAGGCGCGCCTGGGCGTGGCCCGCACCGCGTGGTTTCCCACGCTCAGCCTGACCTCCTCCGGCGGCTTCGCTTCCCCGAACCTGGGCGACCTGCTCACGGCGTCGATGCGCGCCTGGAGCGTGGGCGCGCTGCTGGCCATGCCGCTGTTCGACGGCGGACGGCGCGAAGCCGGTATCCAGAACGCGCAGGGCGAACTGGGTGCGTCCCTCGCCAGCTACCGTGAGCAGATCCTGGTGGCGTTCAGGGAAGTCGAGGACCAGTTGTCCGGCCTGCGGCTTTTGGCCGAGCAGGCGAACGTTCAGACGCAGGCCGTGGCCTTGGGCAGCCGCGCTTCGGTGCTGGCGGAATCGCGCTATCGCAGCGGCCTGGCCAGCCAGCTCGATCTGCTGGATGCGCGCCGCACCGACCTTCGCAATCGGCGCACCGCCTTGCAGGTGCGCGCCGCGCAGTACCAGGCCACCGTGGCGCTGGTGCGTGCATTGGGCGGCGGCTGGGAGGCCCCGGCCATTGCCTTCGATGGTCCGCGCGCGCAAGACACCCAGGCCGCCTTGCGCTGAACCTTTGTGTCCGGGGGCGGACATTTGTCAATCGGCGGGAATTGCGTGTTCAGCTAAACTGGGTATTGCTGTTCACCAAATTAGGTCGTCCCATGCCCGAATTGACCGCGCCGACCTCATCCTCGTCCGCCGACCAAGCCCTCCTGCTCGAAGTTGCGCAGCTGGTGGTGAGTTCGCTGAACCTCGAAGTGGCCGCCGCCGAGGTCGAGGCCGACATGCCCCTCTATGGCGATGGGCTGGGCCTCGATTCAATAGACATACTTGAAATTGCCCTGGTGGTCTCCAAGCACTATGGCCTGCAACTGCGGGCAGGTGACGAAGACAACCACGCGATATTCGTGTCGCTGCGCACGCTGAGCGACCACATCGCCGCTCATCGAACCAAGTGACCGCGGCCCAGGCGGCCGGACTGGGCCGCGCGTGCCGTTGGGGCGCGGTGCTGGCACTCGGGGTGGCTTACGCCGTTCTCGCTCACCTTGCTTCCATCTCCCCCGTGCCGGACTACACCGGCGCGCTGGTGGCGATCCTTCCCTTCGTCGGCCTCGCCTTGGCGATGGCATGGCGCTCGACGCGGCGCGCGGCGATGGTTGCCGCCTGTCTGGCCGGATGCCTCGCACTGTTCGCATTGCGCGATTGGATGGTGGCGCACTACAACTGGGTGTTCCTGCTGCAGCACGCCGGCATTTACGCGCTGCTTTGCGCCGCATTCGGCCGCACCTTGAAGGCGGGCAGCACGCCCCTGATCACCGGTTTGGCGCGCACCGTGCACGGCACGCTGTCGCCGGCCCTGCTCAGCTACACCCGGTCGGTCACCTGGGCGTGGAGCATTTACTTCGGCGCCATCACCGTTGCGTCCTTGTTCCTCTTCTGGCTGGCGCCGATTTCCGTGTGGTCGTCGTTCGCCAACCTGCTCAGTCCGGTGTTGCTTGTGTTGATGTTCGCGGCTGAATACGCGGTGCGCTGTTGGGTGCTGCCACCGGCGGATCGCGCCGGACCCCTGGAGTCCATTCGCGCCTATCGCCGGGCTTCCGCAAGCCGCGCGGCGCAGCAACCATGACCTCGTGTCCGCTCATCAGCCATGGCAGCGGGCACGACGTGCTGGCATGGAGCAATGGCCAGGTCATCACGGCGGCGCAGTTTTTGGCCGACGCCCGGCAGCTGGCGGCCGCCCTCCCCGCGGGAGGGCACGTCCTGAATGCCAGCGCCGATCGATACCGGTTCGCCGTCGGCCTGGCCGCTGCCTTGCTCGCCGACAAGGTCAGCCTGCTGCCGCCCACGCTCACGGCGGAAATGGTGCGGCAGGTGCGCACCTTCGCGCCCGACGTGTTCTGCCTGGCCGACCAGGCGCAGGGCCTGGACATGCCGCAATTCGTGTGGACCGGTTCGATGCAAAAAAGCGCGAGCGCAAGCAGCCAGCGGACGGGCGTTTTCGACATTCCGCAGATACCCGCTGCGCAAGTCGCCGCGATCGTGTTCACCTCCGGCTCCACCGGCTCGCCGGTCGCGCACCGCAAGCGCTGGGGAGCCCTGGTTCGCAGCGTCCGCGCCGAGGCCGAGCGGCTCGGCCTGCTGGACGGGCGCCGCCACACCATCGTGGCCACCGTCGCGCCGCAACACATGTACGGCTTCGAGTCGAGCGTGCTGTTGGCACTGCACAGCGGCGGCGCAATGGAAACCTCGCATCCGTTCTACCCCGCCGACGTCTGCGCCGCGCTCGCGGCCTCCAGCCGCCCCTGCGCCTTGGTGACCACGCCCGTCCACCTGAAAGCCCTGCTCGCATCCGGACTCGAACTGCCGGTTCCTGATCTCGTGCTGTCGGCCACAGCGCCGATGCCGCAGCAACTGGCGCACGCTGTGGAGTCGCGGATGCACGCCCCGCTGCTTGAAATCTACGGCTCCACCGAAACCGGCCAGATCGCGTCGCGCCGCACCACGCAAGGCGCGCAGTGGTCGCTGTTCCCGGGCGTGGAGCTCAGGGTCGATGCCGGCGGCACATCGGCCTTGGGCGGGCATGTCGAACAGCCGACGCCGCTTGCCGATCAAATCGAACTTGTCACGCCGGGCACCTTCCTGCTGCATGGCCGCACCGCCGACCTGGTGAACATCGCCGGCAAGCGCAGCTCGCTCGGCTACCTCGACTACCAGCTCAACGCCGTGCCGGGCGTGATCGACGGCGCGTTCTTCATGCCGGACGAAGAAGACGCGGCAGACGAATCCGTCACCCGCCTGATGGCGTTCGCGGTAGCGCCCGGCTTGTCGCCGTCCACGCTGCTCGCCGCGCTGCGCGAGCGCATCGATGCGCTGTTTCTGCCGCGCCCGATCGTGTTGCTGGACTCGCTGCCGAGAAACAGCAACGGCAAGCTGCCGCGCGAGACGCTGCAGGCGCTGGCGCAAAAGCACCGGCCCAAAGGCAAGCCCAATGCGCAGTGAAACCATGCTGCATATGGCACCGGACCACCCCGCGTTCGCCGGTCATTTTCCCGGCGCGCCCATTGTCCCGGGCGTGGTGTTGCTCGACGCCGCGGTGCATGCGGCGCTGGAACTGCTTCGCAGCGACCAGGCGAGCGAGCGAGACCCGGCGGGTGCGTGCCTGTGCTCGATCGGATCCGCCAAGTTTCTCAGCCCCGTCGGACCCGGCGAGACGCTGACTGTGTGTGTGGACGGCACGCCCGCGGGCAGCGTCCGCTTCGAGATTTCATGCGGCACCCGTAAAGTGGCCAGCGGCACTCTTGTACTGTCGCCCCGCCGTGACTGAGCAGGCCGGCGCCACCTTGCCCGAAGCCGAACACTGGCGCAAGGCGCCCGAGCGCAGCAGCATGTTCTGGCTGCGCGTCATGACGTGGATTTCGCTCAAGCTGGGGCGGCGCGCGAGCCGGATGGTGCTGTTCGGCATCGCGGCCTACTTCCTCGCGTTCGCCCCCACCTCGCGCCGGATGTCGCGCGGCTATCTCAAGCGGGCGCTGCAGCTGCCGTCGCCCAAGGCGGTGCCATGGACTGCGATGTACCGGCATTTCCTCGGCTTCGCGTCCGTCATCCACGATCGCGTCTACCTGATCAACGACAGGCACGACCTGTTCGATATCCGGATTCACAACCAGCAACTCGTCGACGACCTCGTGGCCCGCGGCGAAGGCGCGTTTCTCATCGGCGCGCACCTCGGAAGTTTCGAGGTGCTGCGGGCCGTCGGTCGCAAGCAGCCGGGCCTGCGCATCGCGATGGCGATGTACGAGGAAAATGCCCGCAAGATCAACGCGGCGCTCGCGGCCATCAACCCGGCCGCACAGCAAGGCGTGGTCGCCCTCGGGCATATCGATTCGATGATCCACGTGCACGACCTGCTGGCTCAGGGCACCGTGGTCGGCATGCTGGCCGACCGGTCCCTGCGCAACGACGAGACGCACACCGTCGATTTCTTCGGTGAACCGGCCGCGCTGCCGCTCGGTCCGTTTCGCATGGCTGCGATCATGAGGCGCCCGGTCCTGTTCATGACCGGGCTGTACCACGGCGCGAACCGCTACGACATTCATTTCGAGGTGCTCGCCGATTTCAGCGCGGTGCCGCCAGGCGGCCGAAGCGTGGCTGTGCAGGCCGCAATGACGCGCTATGCTGCCCTGCTGGAGCAATATTGCCGCATGGCGCCCTACAACTGGTTCAATTTCTTCGACTTCTGGCGCGCACCCGCGCCGGCGCGCGCGAGTCGTTCCGCACAACAACCATGACCGGCCCTTCATCGTCATCGACCTCGCGATCTTCGCTGCAGGCCGCGCTTGCAGCGGTCGTCGCCGCGGTGGCGCTGTTCGCCTGGAGCGCGCCCGCGTTCGCGGCCTGGGACCTGCAGCAGCTGATGGATTCGCTGGCGCACAACAAATCCGGGCGGGCCACTTTCGTCGAGACCAAGCGCATCGCGATGCTGGACCGGCCGATCGAGTCGTCCGGGGAACTTCTGTACACCGCGCCCGACCGGCTGGAAAAGCGCACGCTCAAGCCCAAGCCCGAATCCATGATCGTGCAAGGCAGTGAGCTCGTGGTCGACCGGGGCGGCCGCAGTTTCCGCGTGCAGCTCGACGCGCAGCCGCAACTCGCGGCCTTCATCGACAGCATCCGCGGCACGCTCGCAGGCGACCGCAAGGCGCTGGAGCGAAGCTATCGGCTCAGCCTGGAAGGCACCCAGCAGAACTGGGTGCTGCAACTGGTGCCCGTGGAGAACAGGATGCGCGGGGTGATCAAGCAGATCCGGGTTGCCGGTGTGCAAGACCAGGTCAAGAGCGTCGAGATCAGCCAGGCCGACGGCGACAGTTCCCTGATGACGATCGAAAAATCGAACGCGCCTCCATGAGTGGCGCCGCACGTCGTTCCGGCGGCGTCGCCATCGCGCTGTGGCTGCTGTTGATGCTGGTCTGCGTGGTGACGATCAGCCGCACCCAGTTCACCACGGACCTCTCCGCATTTTTGCCGCGCAGTCCCACGCCGCAGCAGAAGCTGCTCATGGACCAACTGCGCGACGGCTTGGCTTCGCGCCTGATTCTGGTGGGGATCGAAGGCGCCGATGCACCCGCGCGAGCGAAGCTTTCCAAGCAGACGGCCCAGCGGCTGCGCACCGACGCCGCCTTCGTCACGGTGAACAACGGTGAGCCGGTCAACACCGAGCGCGACCGGGCCTTCCTGTTCGACCATCGCTACCTGCTCAGTCCCGCGGTCACACCCGCCCGCTTTGAAGTCGCCGGGCTGCGCGCCGCGCTGGGTGACAGCATCGACCTGCTCGCCTCGCCCGCCGGGCTGATGGTGAAGGCCCTCCTTCCGCGCGATCCCACCGGCGAAATGGTGCGCTTGCTGGAGCGGCTTGACGGCGGCTCCGCCCCCCGCATGGTCGATGGCGCCTGGGCTTCGCGCGATGGCGCACGCGCCTTGATGCTGGTGCAAACCCGCGCGTCCGGCTCGAATACCGATGCCCAGGAACAGGCCATGGCGGCCATCCAGGCGGCGTTCGACAGCGCCGCCGCGGCCAATCCGGGCGCGAAGATCCTGATGACGGGGCCGGGCGTGTTTTCAGTTTCCGCGCGGGAAGCGATCAAGAGCCAGGTGAGCGTGCTTTCGATCATCGGCACCGCGCTGATTGCCACGCTGCTGTTGCTGGTCTATCGCTCCGTCGCCGCATTGCTGCTGGGCTTGCTGCCCGTCGTCAGCGGCGCTCTGGTCGGCATCGCCGCGGTGAGCGCCGGCTTCGGCGCGGTGCATGGGATCACATTGGGTTTCGGCACCGCGCTGATCGGCGAGGCGGTTGACTATTCGATCTACCTGTTCGTCCAATCCGAGCACGAAGGCGCCGACCAGCAAGCCTGGGTCCAGCGTTTCTGGCCCACGGTCCGGCTGGGGGTGCTGACCTCCGTCGCGGGCTTCGCATCGCTGCTGATGTCCGGCTTCCCGGGCCTGGCGCAACTGGGCCTGTACGCGATCGCGGGCCTGTTTGCTGCTGCCGCCGTCACGCGGTTCGTCTTGCCGCATCTGCTGCCGCGCGGGTTTCGAATTCACGACGTGTCCGCCATCGGCGGCGGCCTGTCGCGCTGGGTCGAGCGCGCCCGCGTGCTGCGCTGGGGCGCGGCGCTGGTGCTGGTGGCGGCGTGCGTGGTGCTGCTGCAGCATCGCAATGAATTGTGGAGTCCCAACATTTCTTCGCTCAGCCCCGTGTCGCAGGCCGACGTGGCCCTGGACACGCGCCTGCGCGCCGACATGGGCGCGCCGGACGTGCGTTACCTGGCGGTGGTGTCCGGACCCGATCGCGAAGCAGTGCTGCACTCGTCCGAACAGGTGGCGGCGGTGCTGCAGGCGCAGGTCGATCGCGGCGAGCTGGCGGGATTCGAAAGCCCGAGCCACTACCTGCCCAGCGTCGCGGCGCAGCGCGCGCGGCAAGCCAGCTTGCCCGCGCCGCCGGAACTCGAGGCTCGCCTGGCCCAGGCCGTACAGGGCCTGCCGGTGAAGGCATCCTTGTTTGCGCCTTTCATTGCCGACGTGGCTGCCGCTCGCACGCAGGCGTTGCTGCAACCGCAAGACCTGGATCGCACGTCCATGGCGATGGCGCTGCAGGGCCTGCTGATCGAACAGGATCGCCAATGGACGGCGCTGCTGCCGCTGAAGGCACCGCAAGGCGGCAGTATCAATGCCGACCGGATTCGAGCCGCGCTGCAGGCTGCCGGCGAGCCGAACGTGGTATTCACCGACATGAAGTCGGAATCCGACCGCCTGTACTCCGGCTACCTGCACGAAGCGCTGCTGTTGTCGCTCGGCGGCCTGCTCGCGATCGTTGCCTTGCTCCTGCTGGTGATCCGCTCGCCGGTGCGGGTGCTGCGCGTCGTCGCACCGCTGGCCGCGGCCGGCATCACGGTCACGGCCGGCCTGGTGGCGCTGGGCCACGCATTGACCATCCTGCACCTGGTGGGCTTGCTGCTGATCGTCGCAGTGGGTTCCAACTACGCCTTGTTTTTCGATCGTGCCGATCCGGGCGCGCCGATCGAGCCGCGCACCCTGGCCTCGATGCTGTTGGCCAACCTCACCACCGTCGCCGGCTTCGGCCTGCTCGCCTTCTCCAAGGTCTCGCTGCTGCAGGCCCTGGGCGAAACGGTGGCGCCGGGCGTGGTCCTGGCGCTGATTTACTCGGCGATATTCGCCAAGCCCTCTCATGCCTGAAACGCACTGGCACTCCACGCCCCTCATCCGCGCCTCTCTGGCGCTGCACTTCCTGGTGATCGCGGCGCTCATTGCCGACCGCGCCCATTGGCCGTGGGTGGTGGCACTGGTGGTGGCCGATCACCTGCTGGTCGTCGGCGTCGGGCTGTGGCCGCGCAGCCGGTGGCTTGGCGCCAACTGGACGCAGTTGCCCGCGGCCGCCGCCGCCCGCGGTGAAATCGCGCTGACCATCGATGACGGTCCCGACCCGCTGGTCACACCGCAGGTGCTCAGCGTGCTGGACCGCTATGGTTGCCGCGCCACTTTTTTCTGCATCGGCCAGCAGGCGGCCCGCCATCCGGACCTCTGCCGCGAAATCGTGCGGCGCGGCCACGCCATAGAGAACCACAGCCAGCGGCATTCCCATGGCTTCTCGCTGCTCGGCCCGCGCGCACTGATGCGTGAGCTGGAGCTCTCGCAAGAGTCGCTCACGCGCATTTGCGGCCAGCGTCCCTTGTTCTTTCGCGCCCCGGCGGGCGTGCGCAACATGTTTCTGCAACCGGTGCTGGTGCGGCTGGGCCTGCGGCTGGCCAGTTGGTCGGCGCGCGGTTTCGACACCCGCATCGGGGATGCGGAGCGCGTGAAGCACCGCCTGCTGCGCGGTATGCGGCCGGGCGCGATATTGCTGCTTCACGACGGCCATGCGGCGCGAACCGCGCAAGGCGCTCCGGTGATTCTCGACGCGCTGCCCGCCATTCTGGAAGCGGCGGCAGCCGCCGGACTGCGCGCAGTGACCTTGCGCGAGGCGCTCGCGTGAACGCCATCGCCGCACCGGCGCCCTGGTATCGCCAGTCCGGCGAAGCCGCCACCAAGCACGTGTACCTCAAGGGCCTGGGCATCACCGCGTTCATCAGCATCTTCTTCATCGCCTACTTCCGGGTGCTGAATCACCCGGCGTCCGCGCCCACCGTGATGCCGGTGATCTGGCTCGACCGCCTGATCGGCTTCCACCCTTTTGCGCTTCCGGCGTACCTGTCGCTGTGGGTCTACGTTTGCCTGCTGCCCACCTTCGTTCCCACCCGCGCGGAGCTGTATCGCTACGGCCTGGCGATGACGCTGATGTGCGGCGCGGGCTTGACGATCTTTTATTTCTGGCCCACCGGCGCTCCGGCTCCCGACATCGATTGGGCCCTCTACCCCGACATGGAATTTCTCAAGAACCTCGATGCGTCGGGCAACGCCTGCCCTTCGCTGCACGTCGCCACCGCATTTCTTTCCGGCATCTGGTTTCACGGCCTGCTGCGTCGCTTCGGCGCGCCGGCGTGGCTGTCCGCCATCAATTGGGTCTGGTGCATCGCCATCGTCTATTCGACGGTGGCCATACGCCAGCACGTCGCGCTGGACGCGATCGCCGGCCTGGCCTTGGGCGGACTGGCCGCGTGGCTCGCATCGCGTTACACACCGAAGGCCAGAGCTCCTGTCGCTTGCTAACATGGCTCCCCCTGAACACTGATCGGCTGGTTGTCCCCTGACTTCGCTTTTGCTTTCCCACTTCACCGCGACCAGCGGCATCGGTCGTGGCCTGCAACAAACGCTGGGCTCCCTGCGAGAGGGGCGCGGCGGCTTGGCGCCCTGCGCCTTCGACACCGTGGACCTGGCCACCTTCGTCGCCGAAGTATCCGGCGTGGACGCAGTCCAACTGCCCTCACGCCTCGCCGCCTTCGACTGCCGCAACAACCGGCTCGCCTTCCTGGGGCTCGCGCAGGACGGATTCACCGACGCGGTGGCTGCCGCGGCGCGGAAATACGGTGCCCATCGCATCGGCATCTTCGTGGGTACCAGCACCTCGGGCATCCTGCAGACCGAACTGGCTTACCGGCGGCGCGATCCCGTCGATGGCAGGTTGCCGGACGATTTTGTTTACGGCACCACCCACAACACTTTTTCGCTCGCCGATTTCGCGCGCCAACTGCTGGGTCTGGCCGGGCCGGCCGTCGTGGTGTCGTCCGCCTGCTCCTCCAGCGCGAAGGTGTTTGCGTCGGCGCAACGGATGATCGACGCCGGCCTGATCGACGCGGCGGTGGTCGGCGGAGTGGATTCGCTGTGCCTGACCACCTTGTACGGCTTCAGCTCGCTCGACCTGCTTTCCAGCCAACCCTGCCGACCTTTCGACGTCGCACGTGACGGCATTTCCATCGGCGAGGCAGCGGCCTTCGCCCTGCTGGAGCGGGTGCCGCAGCGTGTCGATGACGATGCCGTGCTGCTGTTGGGAGTGGGCGAATCCAGCGACGCGCATCACATGTCCTCGCCCCATCCGGAAGGACTGGGCGCGCGCATCGCCATGCAAGCTGCGCTTGAAGCAGCGCGTTTGACCCCCGCCGACATCGACTACATCAACCTGCACGGAACGGCCACGCCCGGCAACGACCTTGCGGAATCCAAGGCGGTGAGTGCCGTGTTCGGTTCCGATACAGCGTGCAGTTCCACCAAGGGGGCGACCGGACACGCACTGGGCGCCGCGGGCGGACTCGAAGCGGTGATCTGTGCCCTCGCCCTGCAAAACGGCCTCATGCCCGGCGGCCTGAACACACGCGAAGTCGACCCCATCCTTCCGCTGGATTACCTGCTGGAGAACCGCAAGCAGCCGCTGCGCCGCGTCATCAGCAATTCGTTCGGCTTTGGCGGCACCAATTGCAGCCTGGTGTTCGGGCGCGCGGGTTGAAGACGATGGCAAACCTTCCCCGCCCCCAGGCGCAAGCCCTCAGCGTCTATGTCGAAGGCATTGGCCTGCTCGGGCCCGGCCTTGCCAGCTGGGCGCACGGCCGCCAGTGCCTGGATGGCAGCGTGGCCTACGAGTCCGCGCGCTGCGTGTTGCCATTGCCCATGGCGCTGCCGTCGGCCGAACGACGGCGCGCGGGCGCGGTCGTTAAGGTCTCGCTGGCAGTCTGCGAGCAGGCCGTCAGCGCGAGCGGACTCGACCCCAAACAGCTGGCGTCGGTCTTTTCGTCCTCCAGCGGCGACGCCGTGAATTGCCATGAAATCTGCAACATGCTCGCGTCCGGCGACCGGCTGATCTCGCCGACGCGCTTCCACAACTCCTTGCACAACGCGTCTTCGTGTTACTGGATCATCTCCAGCGGATCGATGGCGAGTTCCTCGGTGCTGTGCGCGCGCGACGCGGGATTCGCAGCCGGCTTGCTCGAGGCGATGACGCAATGCGTGGTCGATGCCCGCCCGGTGCTGCTGGTGGTCTACGACACGGAATATCCCGAACCGCTGTTCAGCAAACGCCCGCTGCCCGACACGATGGGCGTTGCGCTGGTGATCGCGCCACGGCGCAGCGAGCGCAGCATCGCCGGCATCACCCTCGACGGCGGAACTTACATGACGACCTCCCCGGCCGACACGATGGCCGATCCCGCATTGGAAACGCTGCGACGGAGCATCCCGGCCGCGCGCGGCCTGACCCTGCTGGAGTGCATCAC
>JAQGMT010000462.1 GCA_028292185.1 Ramlibacter sp.
TGGCGGCTCAAGGGCACGTGCTTTAAGTGCCCACTGACGTTGATCTGCTGCGGCGGCGATTGCTGCAGGCGCGTTCTCCGAAGCCAACAGATAGGTCGCATGTTCCCCCTGCGAGCAACTCCGGAACGGAGTCTGAAACGTGACGAACCCACACTGACTATCAGCTGTGCATACCCCTGTCTGAATCAAGGATCGAGACAAGGCTTCTGCTGCATCTGCATTCGCTCGAGGCGTAAGTGGGGAGTTGTCGCCTCCCCCGCAAGCCACCAAACCAACGCACAGGAGCAGGCCAGTGAGAGCGCCCCGGCGAAGCATAGCGATTAAGGTTGCTGTTTCCATCTGAGGCCTAACGTGATATAGCCCGCACAAGGCGTGCATAACCTGGCAGCTGCGGAACAAAACCGGTCACTGGTTTCCTCCAAGTGCTTGTCGTTCTTTATTTTTTTGCCGACAGCCTTTTATACAGCGATTCATAGCGGCCGCAAAGTCCGCACTGTGCCGGGTTTGACGAAAGGTTTTGCGGCCTAACCTGGCGCTTGCGGCATAACGCGGCTCAGCAAACCGCCTCAGGAACCGCGCGCGGCGTGGCTTTACAGCACGCCTTGCGGGATAAGGCCGGGAGCGACGTCCCTCAAACCCCGCAAGCCAGTCCACCCATCCCGCAAACCAGACGCCAAAACGGCGAGTTCGCTACGCTTCTCGCCTTTCCCTCACCTCCCCACCGCCGCCCACAACATCACCAGCCCCGCCATCAACAACAACCCATCCATCAGCAACCTGAACTTCTCCGGCGGGATCAACGCCACGTAGTGTTTGCCGACGAACGCGCCGACCACCAGCGAGCTGCCGACGATGACGCCTGCGCTGACCACTTCCAGCGGCAGCGCGCCGAGCCTTCTGAAGGTGATGGCTTTGGCGATGAACATCACCATCGACGCCGCGGCCTCGGTGCCGAGGAAGGCGCCTTTCACCAGACCGTGCATCAGGAAGAAGGGCGTGTTCACCGGGCCGGTGCTGGCGACGATACCGCTCAGGAACCCGATGCCCAGGCCGACCGCGGCCATGTGCCACAGGTTCAGCTTCCAATGCTGCGCGGCCATCCAGCGGCGAACCGGGATCAGCGCGATGAAGAACAGGCCCAGCACCGTTTCCACCACGCCCCCGGGCAATGCCAGCAGAGTGTTGGCGCCCGCCACCACGCCCGGAATGGCCCCCGCGGAAAATGCGGCCGTGGTGCGCCAGTTCACATCGCTCCACCACGCCACCACGCGCGAGCAGTTGCCCATGATGGCGGCGATGGCCATCACGGGCACGGCCTGCTTCGGGCCGAAGGCCAGCACCAGCGCGGGCATCAACATCACCGACGTGCCGAAGCCGACGATGCCGCCCAGCGTGCCGGCCACCAGGCCCAGCATCAGAACGAGTGCGTAATCCAGGCAGGCTCCTTGGTGAGGCCCTCACTGTAAGTGCAGATGAGCAGTTTCGAACGCGCTACAGTTCACGTTTTCCACAATCACCCGCGGAACGAACGACATGAAGACCTACAAAATCGCCTGCATTCCCGGCGACGGCATCGGCAAGGAAGTGGTACCGGCCGGGCAGACCGTGCTGCAGGCCCTGGCCAAATCGCAAGGCCGCTTCGGCTTCGAGTTCACTTCCTTCGGCTGGGGCGGCGACTGGTATCGCGCGCATGGCGAGATGATGCCGGCCGACGGCCTGGACGCGCTGCGCAACATGGACGCCATCCTGTTCGGCTCGGCCGGCGATCCGCACATCCCCGACCACATCACGCTGTGGGGCCTGCGCCTGAAGATCTGCCAGGGCTTCGACCAGTACGCCAACGTGCGGCCCACCCGCATTCTTCCGGGCATCGAGACGCCGCTGAAGCACTGCAAGCCGGCCGACCTCGACTGGGTGATCGTGCGCGAGAACTCCGAAGGCGAATACTCCGGCGTCGGCGGGCGCGCGCACCAGGGCCACCCGATCGAAGTGGCCACCGACATGAGCATCATGACGCGCGCGGGCGTCGAGCGCGTGCAGCGCTTCGCGTTCAAGCTGGCCCAGTCGCGGCCGCGCAAGCAGCTGACAGTGGTGACCAAGTCCAACGCGCAGCGCCACGCGATGGTGATGTGGGACGAGATCGCCGTGCAGGTCAGCAAGGAGTTCCCGGACGTCAAGTGGGACAAGGAACTGGTGGACGCCTGCACCGCGCGGATGATCAATCGCCCGGCCTCGCTGGACACGCTGGTCGCCACCAACCTGCACGCCGACATCCTGTCCGACCTGGCCGCGGCGCTGGCCGGCAGCCTGGGCATCGCGCCCACCGGCAACGTCGATCCCGAGCGGCGCTATCCCTCGATGTTCGAGCCGATCCACGGCTCGGCCTTCGACATCATGGGCAAGGGCCTGGCCAATCCGGTCGGCACCTTCTGGAGCTGCGTGATGATGCTCGAGCACCTGGGCGAGGCCGAGGCCGCGCAGCGCCTGATGAAGGCCATCGAGTCGGTCACGGCCGATGCCAGCCTGCACACGCGCGACCTGGGCGGCAACGCCACCATGGACGCGGTCACCCAGGCGGTCTGCAAACGCCTGGGTT
>JAQGMT010000096.1 GCA_028292185.1 Ramlibacter sp.
TCCGGCAAGGCGAATCGGTGGCGATCTGCGAGCAGGTCGGCGATGTCGCCACGTCCAAGGGCCCGGTGGACCGCAAGGTGGTGCGGGTGGTCACGCCCGGCACCTTGACCGATACCGAACTGCTGAACGACAAATCCGAGGCGATCCTGCTGGCGGTGCATCAAGGCTCGCGCCATCGGCTGGGACTGGCGTGGCTCAGTGTCACGCAAGGCGCATTGCAGCTGGCCGAGTGCGCTGCCGACGAGCTCGAAGGCTGGATCGCCCGCATCGGGCCGACGGAACTTCTTTTCAGCGCCGACGTCACGGCCGCGTTCGAGCAGCGGCTGAAGGCACTGGGGAGCGGCGCTTCGCTGTCGCTGACGCGGCGGCCGGAATGGCAATTCGAATCCGGGCTGGGCTTGCGAAAGCTGCTCGAGCAGCTCAATAGCGCCACGCTGGCCGCGTGGAGCGCCGAAGAACTGGTGCAGGCGCATGCCGCCGCCGCGGCCTTGCTGACGTATGCGGAGCACACCCAGGGCCGCGCGTTGACGCACGTGCGCAGCCTGCAAGTGCAGCGCGACGACGAACTCATCGACTTGCCGGTGACGACGCGCCGCAACCTGGAATTGGTGCAGACGCTGCGCGGCGAGGACGCCCCCACGCTCTTCTCCTTGCTGGACACCTGCATGACGGGCATGGGCAGCCGAATGCTGAAGTGCTGGTTGCTGGAGCCGCGGCGCGAGCGCAGCCAGGCGCAGCAACGACTCGATGCCATCGCGGTCTTGCGTGAAGGCTTGTGGCAGCGGCTGCGCGCCGATCTGAAGGGCTGCAGCGACGTGGAGCGCATCACCGCCCGCATTGCGCTGCGGCAAGTGCGTCCGCGCGAGCTGGTCGGCCTGCGGCTGTCGCTGGAAAAATCCGCGCAGCTTTCGCTCCAGCTGCAAGGCCTGGATTCGCTGCTGGCGGAGATCGCGGGCTCGATGTCGCCGCCCGACGATTGCTCCGCGCAACTGGCGCGCACGATCATGGAAGAACCCGCGGCCCTGGTGCGCGACGGGGGCGTGATCGCAACGGGCCGCGACACCGAACTCGACGAGCTGCGCGCCATCCAGGACAACTGCGACGGCTTCCTGCTGGAGATGGAAACGCGCGAGCGCGCCCGCACCGGCATCGCCAACCTGCGCGTGCAGTTCAACAAGGTGCACGGTTTCTACATCGAGATCACCCAAGGGCAACTGGAAAAGGTGCCGGGCGACTATCGCCGGCGCCAGACGTTGAAGAACGCCGAGCGCTTCATCACGCCGGAACTGAAGGCTTTCGAGGACAAGGCACTCTCGGCGCAAGACCGCGCGCTGGCCCGCGAGAAGTGGCTGTACGAGCAACTGCTGGACGAGCTGCAGCAGTTCGTACCCGCGCTCACCCGGCTGGCCCGCGCCCTCGCCTCGCTCGACACTTTGTGCGCCCTGGCCGAACGCTCGCTCACGTTGAACTGGTGCCGGCCCGAATTCACCAAAGAGCCCGGTATCGAGATCACCCAGGGCCGCCATCCGGTGGTGGAAGGCCGGCTCGCCGAACTCTCGGGCGGCAGTTTCATCGCCAACGACACGCGCCTGGGACCCAAGCAGCGGATGCAGGTCATCACCGGCCCGAACATGGGCGGCAAATCCACCTACATGCGGCAGGTCGCGCTGATCTGCCTGCTCGGTTCGATGGGTTCGTACGTGCCGGCCGCGGCCTGCCGGCTCGGCCCGATGGACGCGATACACACGCGCATCGGCGCTGCCGACGACCTGGCCAACGCGCAGTCCACCTTCATGCTGGAGATGACCGAGGCGGCGCAGATCCTGCACGCCGCCACGGCGCAGTCGCTGGTGCTGATGGACGAGATCGGGCGCGGCACCTCCACGTTCGACGGGCTGGCGCTGGCGTCCGGCATTGCGGCGCACCTGCACGACAAGACGCAGGCCTTCACCTTGTTCGCCACGCACTATTTCGAATTGACCGAGTTCCCGGCCAGGCATCACGCCGCGGTGAACGTGCACGTGAGCGCCGCCGAAGCAGGGTCCGACATCGTCTTCCTGCATGAAATCCAGCCCGGGCCCGCCAGCCGCAGCTACGGCATCCAGGTGGCGCGGCTGGCGGGCATGCCCGCCGCCGTGGTCAACCACGCACGCCATGCGTTGGCGGCCCTCGAAACCCAGCAGACCTTGAGCCGCGAGCAGGTAGACTTGTTCGAAGCGCCACCGGCGGCCGAGGCGCCGGCCCACAGCGCCGTGGAAGCGGCGGTGGCCAAGCTGAACCCTGATGCAATGAGTCCGAGAGAAGCGTTGGATGCGTTGTACGCGTTGAAAAAGTTGGAAAACAAATCATGACCTACTGCGTCGGCATCAAGCTCAATGCCGGATTGGTGTTCCTCACCGACTCGCGCACCAACGCGGGCGTGGACCACATCAGCACCTTCCGCAAGATGATCGTGTACGAGCGGCCCGGCGACCGCTTCATGGTGTTGCTGTCGGCGGGCAACCTGAGCATCTCCCAGTCGGTGCGCGAAATCCTGCAGGTGGAGCAGCTCAAGGAACGCGACGAGGGCGAAGCCGTGACCATCTGGAACGCCAAGAGCATGTTCGACGCCGCCCGGGTGCTGGGCAACGCGGTGCGCCATGTCTATGACCGCGACTCCGAGGCGCTGCAAGCTTCGGGCGTGGAGTTCAACGTGTCGCTGATATTCGGCGGGCAGATTCGCGGTGAGAGCATGCGCCTGTTCCACGTGTATTCGGCCGGCAACTTCATCGAGGCCACGCCCGAGACGCCGTACTTCCAGATCGGCGAATCCAAATACGGCAAACCGGTGCTGGATCGCGTGCTCACGCCCGACACTCCGCTGGACGAAGCGGCCAAGTGCGCGCTGGTCTCGATGGATTCGACCATGAAATCCAATCTGTCCGTCGGGCCGCCGCTGGACCTCGTGGTGTACGAAGCGGACAGCTTCCAGACCGACAAGATCGTCTGCATCGACATGCAGAATCCTTACTACCGCATGTTGCACAGCAGCTGGGGCCAGAAGCTGCGCGAAGTGTTCGACAGCCTGGAAGACCCGGTGTGGGACGACGCGCACACCGAGGTGCCGCTGAAAGTGCCGGACGGCCGCAGCAAACCCCTCAAGAAGATCACCCGCCCCGACGAACGCCTGATCTAGCGCGCCAGAGAAGCCGGCGGCGAAGACCAGTCCGGCCCAACATAG
>JAQGMT010000027.1 GCA_028292185.1 Ramlibacter sp.
TGCAACACCGCCACGGCCGCCGCAATCCACCTGGTGCGCGCCGAGCATCCCGGCCTGACCGTGATCGGTGTCGAGCCCGCCTTGAAGCCCGCGGCGGCCATGACCCGAACGCGGCGCGTGGCCGTGCTGGCCACCCGTGGGACGCTCGCTTCCGCCAAGTTCGCGCTGCTGCACGCCTCCGTCGCGCAGGCCGCGCACTTCGTGCTCCAGCCTTGCGACGGCCTGGCTTCCGCGATCGAATCCGATGATGCAAGCCGCGTCGCGGCGCTGTGCGGGCAGTACATGCGCAGCGCAGGCGAATTCGGCACGAAGGAAGACCAGATCGATACGCTGGTGCTCGGGTGCACCCACTACCCGTTCGCGGCCGCGGAGTTCGGCCGGCTGGCGGGCCCCGGCGTGCAACTGGTCGAGACCGGCGCCCCGGTCGCCCGCCAGACGCGGCGCCTGCTCGAGACCGCCGGACTGCTGAACGAAGACGGCGCGGGCCGGCTCGAGTTGCTGGCTACGGGCTCGCGGGATGCGCTGGTTGAAGCGGCGCATCGCTGGCAGCTGCTCTAGGCGGCTTCGCTGCGCTATCGGCTTGCATCGCCGCGCGCCTTCCGCGCTGCACGTCGATTTTCAGCAGCACGATCAGCCCCGCGATGAACAACACGGTGGTGGAGGCCAGCGCCATGCGCTGGTTGCCGCCGGTCGCCCACGCGATGCCGCCATAACTCAGCGGCCCGATGATGCTGGCGAGACGAATGGCGAAGGTCCACAGGCCGTAGAACTCCGCCAACTGCCTTTGCGGGGCGAACATGCCCGCCATCGCGCGCCCGGCGGACTGGCTGGATCCCATGCACAGGCCCGCGATCGCCGCGGCCCACCAGAACCCGCCTTTGGTGGTGGTCACTGCCGCGATCACGCAGGTGGCGATCCACCCGACCAGCGTGCTGCCCAGCGCAAGCTTGTGGCCGACGCGGTCCTGCAGATAGCCCCAGGCAAACGCGCCGCCGGCCGCCGCCAGGTTGAGCACGAAGATCAGCACCATCGTTTCCTGCTGCTTGAAACCGATCTCGGTCTCGGCGTAGATTGCCGCCAGGGTGATGGCCACCGCGACGCCGCCCTGGTAGAACACCGCGCAAAGAAGCAGCCACATGAAGTCCTTGAAATCGCGGGCCTGCCGGAAGGTCTGCCGCAGCTGACGCATCGACGCCGCGAAGCCGCCCTCGCGCAGGGCCAGCGGATCGGGCACCGCGCGTTCGCGCAGCAGCGCGAAAGTGGCGAGCGAGGCGCCGCCATACAGCAACGCCGTGATCAACATGGTGACCGGCACGAAGCGCTCCGCCGCCATCCCCTGCCCTTGCGCCCAGATCACGTAGCCCAGGCACAGGCCGAGCGCGAGCATTCCGCCGAAATAACCGAAGCTCCAGCCCCAGCCACTGACCTTGCCCATGGCCTCGGGCCGCGCGAGTTCCGGCAGGAAGGCGGCGGTGAGCGACTCGCCGTACGAATAGAAAGTGTTGGAGACGATGATCAGCACGATGGCCAGGGCGACGCTGCCCGGCCCGGCCAGCGCCAGCGCCGCGGTGGACACCACGCAGCCCCCGGTGAACAGGGCCAGCAGGCGCTTCTTGGCGGCCCGCAGATCGGCATACGCGCCGATGCTTGGCATCGTGAACATCACGATGGCATACGACACGCTCAGCGCCGCCGTCCAGGCGAACGTGGCCCACTCCGCCTTCTGGGCGATGCCGCCCACGAAATAAGCCGCGAACACCGCTGTGATGACGACCGTGGTGTAGCCGGAGTTGGCGAAGTCGTACATCGCCCAGCCGAACACCTCGCGCTTGCGCACGCCCGGGTTCAGGGCCTCCTGTGAAAACAATGCCATGTTCGCTCCTAGGCTTGCATTGTGCGCAACAGCCGTGGAGCGGACGGCGAAACAACGCGCAGCCGACCGCCCCGGTGTTGATCAAACCACGCAAAAAACGCGCAGCGTTTTTTGCGTGAGCTCAATGCAGATGCTTCGGCCGGCGGCCGCCGCCATGACCGGAGCCGCCGCCGCTTCCGCTGCCGCGCGGCGGCTTGCCGATCTCCAGCGAGTTCACCAGTGCGTCGAAGCGCTGGCTGAACAGCTTGTCGATCTCAGTGACCACGCCGCCCAGTTCAGCGCCGTCGAAGTGGCGCTCCATCAGGTTGATGACGTCCTCGACCAGCTGGTCACGCTGCACCTGCATGATGGCCGCGGGCGTGGGGCCGACGAACAGCATCACGAAGTCATCGCGCGAGTCGGCTTCGGGCGCTTCTTCTTCCTCGTCGAACTCGGCATCGTAGAACGTGATCTCGATGGCCGCGCCCTGGTCGGACAGCTCGTTCAGGCTCATGCACATTTCATCGAGCGACTGGCGAAAGTCCTCGTCGCCGGGCACGGTCCAGCACATGCGCAACATGTGCTCGGGCGCATCGAACTTGATGCCGGGCTCTTCTTCGTAGGCGCTCTGCGCGCCGTCGGCCAGCGATTTGGCGCCGGCGTACTTCCACAAGGGTTTGAGCGCGTCCTGGATCTGTGCGTACGTCACGTCGGGGCGCAACTGCACGTCGCCATGGACGTGGATTTCGAACGGAGCGTTATAGCTGGACATGTGACCCCATTCTGCCTTCGGCGCGCGGGATTGAGTTGGTGCCTCGAGCCGGAAATAGAACCCGGCGCGCTTGCGCGCCTTCCTCTATTCTGCCCCCGGCGGGCCGGTTCGTGCCGGCTTGTACTGGTGCCTCGAGCCGGACTTGAACCCGGCGCGCTTGCGCGCCTTCGTCTATTCTGCCCTCGGCGGGCCGGTTCATGCCGGCTCGCATTGGTGCCTCGAGCCGGACTTGAACCGGCACGCCGCCTTTCAGCAAGCGGCGGATTTTAAGTCCGCTGTGTCTACCAATTTCACCATCGAGGCCCATCGGCATTGTGAAACAAAAGCGAAACAGCCCCGGCAAGTGCGGGGGCTGCTTGACTGGAGGCGCGCACCGGAGTCGAACCGATCTAAACGGATTTGCAATCCGCTGCATAACCGCTTTGCTAGCGCGCCTTAGAACATAAAAAAGGCACCTCTCGGTGCCTTTTTTCGAAATGTGGAGCGGGAAAAGAGTCTCGAACTCTCGACCTCAACCTTGGCAAGGTTGCGCTCTACCAACTGAGCTATTCCCGCATTCGAGCTTCGAATTATATCGCAGATTTTTGGCGTTTCGACGGGCGGGCTCAGTGCTTGATGGCGGCCGGGGGACGCGCGGGCGCCACCGGTTCGGGTGTGGCCGGCAGCGCCGCCGTGGCGGCCACGGCCTCGTCCTCGGACAGCGGCGTCGGCATGCGTTCCAGCGCCACCTCCAGCACCTTGTCGATCCACTTCACCGGCACGATTTCCAGGTCGTTCTTCACGTTCTCCGGAATATCCTGCAGGTCCTTGGCGTTTTCTTCGGGGATCAGCACGGTCTTGATGCCGCCGCGCAAGGCGGCCAGCAGCTTTTCCTTCAGCCCACCGATGGCCGTGATCTCGCCGCGCAGCGTGATCTCACCGGTCATGGCGACGTCAGCGCGAACCGGGATGCCGGTGAGCGCGGACACCATGGCGGTGGTCATCGCCGCGCCGGCGCTCGGGCCGTCCTTGGGCGTGGCGCCATCGGGCACGTGGATGTGGATGTCCTTCTTCTCGAAGGCCTCGTCGCTGATGCCCAGGCGCCGCGCGCGGCTGCGCACCACGGAGCGGGCCGCCGACACCGATTCCTTCATCACGTCACCGAGCGAGCCGGTGGTGGTGGTGACGCCCTTGCCGGGCATCAGCGCCGCCTCGATGGTCAGCAGGTCGCCGCCCACTTCGGTCCACGCCAAGCCCACCACTTGCCCGACCTGGTTCTGTGCCTCGGCACGGCCATAGCTGAACTTGCGCACGCCCAGGAAGTCGTTCAAATTCTCGGCATTCACGGTGACCAGGGGCGTGTACTTTTTGAGCAGCAGGCCCTTGACCACCTTGCGGCAGATCTTGCCCAGGTCGCGCTCAAGGGAACGCACGCCCGCCTCGCGGGTGTAGTAACGGATGATGTCGCGCACAGCCTCTTCGGTGACGAGCAATTCCGTGTCCTTGACGCCGTTGTTGCCCATCTGCTTGGGCAGCAGGTACTTCAGGGCGATGTTGGCCTTCTCGTCCTCGGTGTAACCCGACAGGCGGATCACTTCCATCCGGTCCAGCAGGGCCGGCGGAATGTTCATCGAGTTCGAGGTGGCCACGAACATCACGTCGGACAAGTCGAAATCGACTTCGACGTAGTGGTCGCCGAACTTGTGGTTCTGCTCCGGGTCGAGCACCTCCAGCAAGGCGCTGGAGGGGTCGCCACGGAAGTCGGTGCCCAGCTTGTCGATCTCGTCGAGCAGGAACAGCGGGTTGCGCGTGCCGGCCTTGTTCAGGTTGGACAGCACCTTGCCCGGCAAGGCGCCGATGTAGGTGCGGCGATGCCCGCGGATCTCGGCTTCGTCGCGCATGCCGCCCAGCGCCATGCGCACGTACTTGCGCCCCGTCGC
>JAQGMT010000035.1 GCA_028292185.1 Ramlibacter sp.
GAACCCACCCTTGTTGAACAGTAAAGAGCTCCTGGAAAAGACCGGCCTGTCGCGTGCGACGCTCAACAACTACATCAGTTGGGGGATCGTGCCGAAGCCGCAAGTGTTGCCGCCCGGCCCGCACGACGGGGCCGCTCCGCGCATCGGGTATTTTCCGGACGACGTCATCAAGCGGATCGCGGACATCCAGCGCCTGAAGAAGGACGGCTGGGACATGAAGCGCATCTCGCAGCACTTCAGCGGGGGGCAGGATGCTCCGCCTTCACGCAACGCGCCGAGTGCATCGCCGCCCCCGATCGCCGGCGCTGCCATGACAGGTAGCGTGGCCGGCGCTGAGGCGCCTCCGGCCCCAGCCGCCGCTCAGCCGGCGAACAAGGAAGCCCAAAGCAACCGGCCAGTGCTCACGCCCGTGGCGGTGCTGGTCTCCGAACTGCAGGACTCGGCGCGGGTCTGGGCCGAGCTGCCACCCGAAGAGTATTTCGAACTGATCAACCGCATCTGGTCGATGGCCGATCCGATCTTCAGGCGCCACCATGGCACCCACGGAAGACACCCCGGCGACGGACTGGTCTGCCATTTCCTGCCCCAGCCGGATTCCAGCTATCTCTGGAACGTGCTGGCCGCGGCGGTTGAAATGAAAGAAGCGATGCGCGGCATCAGCAAGGAGTGGCAGTTGCGAAAGGGCTGGGCCACCGAGCTGTACGTCAATACCGGCGTGAACGAGGGCCAGGAATGGCTGGGCAGCTTGAGGCCTGGAGGCGCGCGGGAGTTCACGGCGCTCGGCAAGACCATCAACCAGGCTGCCCGCATCTCCGAATTCGCCCGGCGCGGCGCGGTCTGGGCGACCAAGAACCTCGTGGCCAGGCTTACCTCCCCGGAGCGCAAGCGGCTGAAGTTCGGTGTCCGGCGCAAGAGCCCGGAGGGCCACGAGGTTTTCGTTTCGTCGGTGTTTGCCAAGCTGGACGGGCTCGCAGACCCGGCGGCTGCATGCGGCGACAAGTTCAAGGACATCGGGCGGCTGCCGATCACCGAGATCGTGCACATCGCGGCCCATGACAGGGGGCACTGACCGCCCTTGCAGGTCAGGACTAAATCTCTATCGAGAAGAACAGGCACCGTATGCGTTGGCTAAGACCCCGTCTCCGAAACAGCATCAGGAACAGCATCAATGCGATCCTCACGCTGGGGCATTCCTTCAGTGCGTCCGCCTCGCCGCCCGAACACGGTATCGAGGACATTCGGGACTCGATGCTGGCATTGGTGGACGACGATACCGACAAGCCGCACGTGAAGCGGCGCATCCGCTATGCGGTGGACGTGCAGGCCCTGTGGTATCTGCGCGGCGACGTGATGTCGGTGCTGGCCAGCAAGCACGGCGAGGCGGTGGCCCGCGCCAAGCTGTCCTCGATCAATGACATGTTCGAAAACCTGCTGCCTCAGGGATTGAGGTCGCGTCCGAGCCCCTTGAATTCGATTTCCAAGGACGAGTGACTATTCCCACTCGATGGTGGCTGGAGGCTTGCTGCTGACGTCGTACGTCACCCGGTTGATGCCTCGCACCTCGTTGATGATGCGGCTGGAGACTTTCTTGAGTAACGCGTAGGGAAGCTCGGCCCAGTCGGCCGTCATGAAGTCGCTCGTCTGCACGGCGCGCAGCGCCACCACATAGTCGTAGGTCCGCCCGTCGCCCATCACGCCCACGCTCTTGACGGGCAGGAACACGGCGAACGCCTGGCTGGTGAGCTCATACCAGCTCTTGCCCGTCGGGCCGTCCCTGAAGTTGCGCAACTCCTCGATGAAGATGGCGTCGGCGCGACGCAGCAGGTCGGCATATTCCTTCTTCACTTCGCCGAGAATGCGCACGCCCAGGCCCGGACCCGGGAACGGGTGCCGATAAACCATCTCCGGGGGCAGGCCCAGCGCGACGCCAAGTTCACGCACTTCGTCCTTGAACAGGTCTCGCAGCGGCTCCAGCAGCTTCAGGCCGAGCAGTTCGGGCAGCCCACCGACGTTGTGGTGGCTCTTGATCGAGACGGCCTTCTTGTTCTTGGCGCCGCCGGACTCGATCACGTCCGGATAGATCGTGCCTTGCGCCAGCCAGGCGACGTGCCGCGAGTGGGTCAGCTTGATGGTCGCCGCTTCCGCCTTGAACACCTCGACGAACTCGCGCCCGATGATTTTCCGTTTGGCCTCGGGATCGGCCACGCCGGCAAGCTCACGCAGGAATGTTTCACCGGCGTCCACACGAATCACCTTCGCATGCAATTTCCCGGCGAACATCTCCATCACCATGTCGCCCTCGTTTTGCCGCAACAGGCCGTGGTCGACGAACACACAGGTCAGTTGATCGCCGATGGCGCGGTGGATGAGGGCGGCCGCGACCGACGAATCCACTCCGCCGGACAGGCCGAGGATCACCTCCTCCTGACCGACCTGCTTGCGGATCGCCGCCACGGCTTCCGCCACATGATCTCGCATCACCCAGTCGGCGTGGGCAGCGCAGATGTCCAGAACGAATCGATTGAGGATGGCCCGCCCTTGCTTTGTGTGCGTCACCTCGGGGTGGAACTGCACCGCGTAGAACTTGCGCTCCTCGTCGGCCATGCCGGCAATGGGGCAGCTCTCGGTGGACGCCATCAACTTGAAACCGGGCGGCAATTCGGTGACCTTGTCGCCGTGGCTCATCCAGACGTCGAGCATGCCGTGGCCATCGCTGGTCGTAAAGTCGGCAATGTCCTTGAACAGCGCCGTGTGGCCACGGGCCCGCACCGAGGCCGGACCGAATTCACGCTGGTGATGCGCTTCGACCTTGCCGCCGAGTTGATGCGCCATCGTCTGCATGCCATAGCAGATCCCCAGCACGGGCACGCCCAATTCGAACACGGCTTGCGGCGCCTTGTCGGTGCTTTCCTCGTACACGCTGGCATGGCTGCCCGAGAGAATCACGCCCTTGAGCAGCCCGTCGGCCGCGTAGCCGCGCACCCACTCGTCGGTCACGTCGCAGGGCTGCACCTCGCAGAACACATGCGCTTCGCGCACCCGCCGCGCGATCAGCTGCGTGACCTGCGAGCCGAAGTCCAGGATGAGAATTTTCTGGTGTTGGGCCATCATTCGGCGCGGTAGTTAGGCGCTTCTTTGGTGATCTGCACGTCGTGAACGTGGCTTTCACGCATGCCCGCCGCGGTGATCTGCACGAACTCGCCCTTGCTGCGCATTTCCTCGATCGTGGCGCAGCCGCAATAACCCATGCTGGCGCGCACGCCGCCGGCCATCTGGTACACGATGGAGACCAGCGATCCTTTGTAAGGCACGCGACCCTCGATGCCTTCAGGCACCAGCTTGTCGGCATTCGGGTTGCCGGTGGTGGCTTCCTGGAAATAGCGGTCCGCGCTGCCCTGCTGCATCGCGCCGATCGAACCCATGCCCCGATAGCTCTTGTAGCTGCGTCCCTGGAACAGGACGATCTCGCCGGGCGATTCCTCGGTGCCGGCGAACATGCC
>JAQGMT010000055.1 GCA_028292185.1 Ramlibacter sp.
CCGATCACGGCTTTTCGCGGGCCGGCCACCGAGGTGAATTCGATCCTCCTGCGGCTGATCGACCTGCTCAAGTCGCACGGGATCACGGCGCTGTTCACCAGCCTGTCGAGCATCGACGAAACCATGAATGAATCGGACCACGCGATTTCCTCGCTGATGGACAGCTGGGTTTCGCTGTCCAACACGATCTCCAATGGCGAGCGCAACCGCATCCTGTATGTCCTCAAGGCACGCGGCATGGGGCACTCGAACCAGTTGCGCGAGTACCAGATCACGTCAGAGGGCATCAAGGTCGTGCCGGCGTACATCGGGGCCGCCGGGGTGCTGACGGGTTCCGCGCGCGTGACGCAGGAAGCGAGCGAGCGCGAGGACCTGGCCACCGCCAGGCAGGAGGTCGAGCGGCGCGTCCGCGTATTGGCGCGCAGCCGGCAGGTGGTCGAGCGGCAGATCGAGGACATGCGCGCGGAACTGGACGACGCCGACAAGGAAGCGCTCGGACTCACGACCCAGCGCATCCTGCAGCAAAGCGTGGTCGCCTCCGATCGCTCGGTCATGGCCAAGCGTCGCAGCTGAGTCGCCATGCACACCGATGCCAGCAGTTCCGCAACACCGGCCGCCGAAGCGGGACACGAGGGACATTACTCACTGCGCCTGTACGTCGCCGGCCAGACACCGAAGTCGATCGCCGCGATCCGCAACCTCACCTTCATCTGCGAAACGCACCTGGCGGGCCGCTACACGATCGAGATCGTCGACCTGCGCGTGAATCCGCAATTGGCCGCGGGCGACCAGATCCTGGCTCTGCCGACGCTGGTGCGCCACCTGCCTTCGCCGCTTATCAAGATCATCGGGGACCTCTCGAACACGGAACGCGTCCTGGTCGGCCTGGACATCCGGTCGAGAGCGCAGAGACCATGATTGCTGGCGAGCGCTACAGCCTGCGCCTTTATGTGGCCGGCTCGACGCCCCGGTCGATGTTGGCGGTGAAAAACATCCGGAACATCTGCGAGCGGCACCTGGCCGGCCTTTACGACCTTGAAGTGATCGACATTTATCAGCATCCCGCGGCCGCTGCTGGGGCCCAGATCATTGCCGCGCCCACGCTGATCAAGGTCAGCCCCGCACCCGCTCGCCGCGCCATCGGGGACCTTTCCAACGAAGACAAGGTCCTGTCGACACTGGGCCTGCCGATCAGCGAGCACGATGAGCGCTGATCGTGCGGCGAGACCCTCCTCCACCGACCACGAGGCAGTGATTGGCGACCTGCGCGCCAAGCTGCGCGAGGCAGAGGAAACCCTCCAGGCGATTCGGTACGGCGAGGTGGATGCGGTGCTGGTGAACGAGTCGGGCTCCAACCAGATCTTTACGCTGGTCAACGCCGACCGACCGTATCGATCGCTCATCGAACAGATGAAGGAAGGCGCCGTCACGCTGTCGGAGGACGGTGTCGTGTTGTATGGCAATCGTCGCCTCGGCGAAATCCTCGGCGCTCCGCTGGAGCAGATCGTCGGCAGCAACATCAAGCGTTTTTTCGTCGGCGGCGAAGCGGCCAAGTTCGAGAGGCTGTTGGCGGCCACGGGGGCCGAACCTTCGCGCGCCGAACTGCGTGCCGGCCTGGACGGCAAACACGCCGTGTCGGTTTTTATTTCAATCAACGACATCGTCTCCGAGTCGGGCGCCGCGCGGCTCATTGGCGGCGTGGTCACCGACCTGACCGAACAGCACGAGATCGATGCCCGCTTCAGCCACGCGCGCAAGATGGAAGCCGTCGGCCAGCTCAGTGCAGGTCTGGCGCACGAGTTCAACAACCTGTTCCAGACGGTTTGCGGCAACCTGAGCCTGATCCGGCTGCGTCCGCACGATGCGGCAGGGGTGCGCAAGTGGACGGAAAGCAGCCTCAAGGCCGCGCATCGCGGCAGCAAGCTCACTTCGCAGCTCCTCGCTTTCTCGAGCACTCAGCAGATCGATGTGCAGCCGGTCGAGATGGAAAAACTGATTCGCGATATGGCGCAGCTGTTGCGAACGACCTTGGGACCCGAGATCCGCGTCCACTATGAACTGCACGCGCCGGGAGTGCGGGTTCTCGCCGACAAGACCCAGCTCGAGCTGGCCATCCTGAACCTGTCGATCAACGCCAGGGATGCGATGCCGGGCGGCGGCGCCCTGCGCATCACGACGAGCGTTCGCGCGATTGAAAGCGACCCGGAACTGGTGCCCGGGCAGTATCTGGAGCTGAGCATCGCGGATACCGGCTACGGCATGGACGAGAGCGTGCGCGCGCGCGCGTTCGATCCGTTCTTCACGACGAAGGAGATCGGGGAGGGCAGCGGACTGGGGCTCGCGCAGGTGTACGGCATCGCCCGGCAGTCGGGTGGCGCCGCTCGCATCGCCAGTGCCCAGGGGACCGGCACCACGGTGACGCTGCTGCTGCGCGAGGCGCTGTCCCTCGCGATCTCCGTGGTGAAAGACGTTGTCCCGCTGGAGATCGCCAGGGCCAAGATCAAGGGGGCCATCATCCTCGTCATCGACGACGACGAGGACGTCAGGAGCCTGCTGGTGGAGAGCCTGTCCTTCGCAGGGTACGAGGTCTGCGAGGCGGCCGACGGAGACGCGGGACTCGCCCTGATGGAGCGCAATCGCCCTGACCTGGTGTTGATGGACTACCTCATGCCCGGACTTACCGGAGCGGAGGTCGTCAAAGTGGCCCGGCAACGGGGCTTTGACATGCCTGTGATCTTCGCCACCGGCTACGCCGAGACGAGCGAGCTGGACGCGGCCATCGGGTTCAAGGCAACGGTCCTCGCCAAGCCGTTTTCGCTGGGCGACCTGTACGAGGCCGTTGACGCCGCACTCGAGGGCAAGGGGCAGAAGGGACTCGGCGATCCGGACGCAAATCGCTGAGGAATCAAGGAAACGCGAAAACGCGGGTCGGCCCGCGTCACCCAGCCCATCACGGCCTTGTTGCTCGCCGGTGCAGTTCGCTCAGGCCTCGCCGCTGATCGGTTGTTGCGGGAAGGTGTGGCGCGGCATGCGAATCGAGAACACGCAGCCGACGCCCGGAATATCTCTTACGCTCAGCGTGCCTGAGTCGGCTTCTATGCTTCGCCTTGCAATCGTCAGGCCGAGGCCCAGGCCGGAGCGGTCCTCACCGCGCTGGTGGAATGGGGCGAACATCTCTTCCGCGCTGCCCGTCGGCAGACCGCCGCAATGGTCAAAGACCTCGATGCGGATGTGGCGCGCGCTTGCCGACGCCTTCAGCGTGACCACGGTGTGCTCGCGCGTGAATTTGAATGCGTTCTGCAGCAGGTTGGCCACGGCTCCCAGCAGCAGTTCCCGGTTGCCGCGCATCCCCAGCCCGGCATCGGCGTTCTCCACGGACAGCGTGCAGCGCATCGCGCCGTCGGCGAGTTCCGCGCTGTGCTTGGCATCGTCCATGAATGCGGCGAGTTCGAACACCGGATGCTCCACCAGCGTTCCGCGCCGCACATCCGCAAGCGAACGGTGCACCAGACCTGTCAGGGCCATCAGGCTGCGCTTGAGTACCGCGCCGGTGGCGCCGCTGATCGGCATGTTGCTCAACTCAAGGGCGCTGACCGCGAGCGTGGCCGTGCCAAGCGCGTTACGCAGCTCGTGGACGAGGAAGCCGAGGCGTTCGTTGGCGACGGCATTTTGATCGCCGGCAAGGCTGACTTCGCGCAGCCGGCTGAACTCGGTAACGGCGTCGGCGATGGCATTGTCCAGGCAGCGGTTGAGCGTGCGGAACTCGTGGGTGGGGAATGCCGCGTCACGCTCGAAAGCCAGGTCCATGATGGCTTGGCACAGATCGCCATAATCATGGACCACCTGGTCCACCGAAAAGCCCAGTTCCAGCAACTCCTTGCCATGGGCGGCGGCGCTGACGCCGATCTCGGACCGCAACTGGGCGCCCCCCGAAGTGCCCGAGATTCGCACGCTTTCGGCCGAAAACCCGTTCTCCTCGGCCTCGAGCGTGCGGCTCAACTGGTCAAGGAACAGCGGGATGCCGTGCTCGAGTTGCTCCGCGGTGGCGGAGCGGCGGGGTCGCTGCGCGACCTTGTCCTTGCAGCGGGCGATCAGGTCGTCGCGGTTGTTGATCAGGAACTGGTGCATGGTTCCTTTGCGATCAAATTCGGTAACGTTGCAAGCGCGCGGCATTGTTGGCGGTGAGGGTTGAAGCGGCAGGTGTCATCGATCTCGGCCGAGCATGCACCCTGGGGTTATCACTGTCTGTGCGCTGCCGTACTGTTGTCCAGTGCGGCGGCGCGTTACCTGATGAGCTTTATCGGTCGTGCTACGTTCGGTAACGGACACAGCGCGCGCACTCGATGGCATACTGCGCAGCCATTGTTCCGCACACGCGATGACCCTTCCACTCGATCCTCGCCGCAACCAGCTGCTGGCCGCACTTCCGCCGGCGGAGTGGGAGCGTTGGGCGCCCTTGCTCGAGGCGGTGGACATGCCGCTGGGCCGCGTTCTCTACGAATCCGGCCTGTCGCTCACGCACGTCTACTTTCCCGTTGATTCCATCGTCTCGCTGCTCTACGTGATGGAAGACGGCTCGTCGGCTGAAATCGCGGTGGTCGGCAATGAAGGCCTGGTCGGCATTTCGCTTTTCATGGGGGGCGAAACCACGCCGAGCCGCGCGGTGGTGCAAAGCGCGGGCCGCGCATTCCGGCTCGAAGCGCAAGCCATGAAAAGCGAGTTCAACCGCAACGGGCCGGTGCTTCACCTCCTGCTGCGATACACGCAGGCCCTCATTACCCAGATGGCCCAGACGGCCGTGTGCAACCGCCACCACTCGCTCGACCAGCAGCTTTGCCGATGGCTGCTGCTCAGCCTGGACCGTTTGCGTGGCAGTGAACTGCGCATGACCCAGGAACTGATCGCGAACATGCTGGGTGTCCGGCGAGAAGGTGTCACGGAGGCGGCCCTCAAGCTGCAGGCTGCCGGCCTGATTCGTTATGCGCGCGGAAACATCACCGTCCTGGACCGCGAAGGTCTGGAGCAGCGGACGTGCGAATGCTACGGGGTGGTGAAAAGGGAGTACGACCGGCTGCTGCCTGCCGGAAAAGCCGCGTGAGCGCATTCGTGGCAGCAGAAGCGAAAGGGAATCGGTCTGCGCCCCCTGGGGCTAGCCCATGATGTCGGCGTAGATTGCCCGCTCCGCGCCGTAGCAGCTGCAGGCCGATGCTTCCAGGCCTGCGCGGTCCAGGATGCGCATCTCTCCGCGCCGGTATTCGATCAGCCCCTGCCGCTGCAAGGCGCCCGCCGCCTCGGTGACGCCCACGCGCCGCACTCCCATCATGTACGCCAGGAACTCCTGCGTGATGTGAAAACTGGCGGAATGTGCCCGGTCCTGGCTCATGAGAAGCCACCGTGCCAGGCGCGGCCCGATCTGGTGGAACCTCAGGCACACGGCTGAGCTTGCCTGCTGGCACAGCAGCACGTACAAGTAGCGGGACACAGCGCGGCACAGAGGCGCGTTTCGGGCAAGTTCCGCCTTGAAGGCGGCCGCCGGGATTCGCCATGCCGTGCCGCAGCCCTGCACCACAGCCCTAACCGGCTGCCTGGAAACCCCCAACGCAAGGCAGGCGCCGAGCATCCCCTCCGCGCCGATCATCCCGACTTCGATTCCGGGGCTGTCCTTCACCACGGCCACCAGCGAGACGAACCCTTCCACGGGAAAGTAAACATGGCGTACGGCGCTGCCGGCTTCACCGAGCACCTGCGCCAGGCTCAGTTGCGCGGGCTCGCCCAGCGCCAGCACGCTGCTGGCCGCCTTCGAGCCGAGGCGCGCTATCAATTCATTCCTGGAAGGATTCACGTCATCAGTCTGCGCCTGAACGATGGGGGCGTCGGTCCGTTACCCCACACAGCGGGGAACCGGTCCGGGGCCCGTGAATGCGAGCCAGCGATTCGCGAAAAAGCCTTTCCTATGTTCGGGCCCGCACAGACATGAAGAGGCTCTCGGGCCAGCATGAAATCGCAGTGCATCGCGCTTACGCGGTTTTGAAATGCAATAACCAGGGATTCACGATGCTGAAACACGAATTGCGAGCCGAGGACGGCATCTTGATACTGCGTCCGCTAATGGCGTTGGAAGTGTCCGATTTCACTTCGCTGACGAAGGTGGTCGACGCCTATTTGGACCGCGGCGGCAAATTGCGTTGCGTCCTGATCTCCGGCAAGTCCTTTCCAGGATGGGAGAACCTCGATGGCCTGATAGCGCACCTGAAGTTCATCCGAGATCATCATTTCCGGATCGAGAAGGTGGCGATCGTTGCGGACGGTCTGATCGCGAGGGTGTTGCCGAGCGTCGCCAGACACTTCGTGCACGCGCAGCTGGAACATTTCGAGGAGGAGGGCTCCGCGATGCGCTGGCTGGAAGGTGCTCCGGAACTGGACAGACCGATCCTGGATGAGGAGCGCTTCTCCTGAGTGGAGGTTCGGGTTTTCGGCGGCGCGCCGCGAGCAAAGTGAAGTTCGCGTAAACCCTCGTTATGCGTTCGCTGCCGAACGGAAAGACGCTGAGTGGCCGGCAGAGAATGGCTTATGAATATTCCAGCACGGCAACCCGTCGATCAATCTCTCTCGGGATGGATTGACGCCTATGGGGAATTGAAAGCGGCGCAAAAATTGATGAAAGCGGCCGGATCGAAGTCGACACTGATGATGCGCCGCGACATTGAACGCCTCCGCCAGTCAGCTGACATGGCCCTGAAGCACCTGCAAACCGACTTCGACGTTCTAAGAGCGCAAGGGCCGAAAGCACGCCACGGTCCGCACACCTGAGAATGGCGGAAGGACTTCCGCCAAGCCCGACTCAAAACTTGCGCGAAGCCGCCGCAAGCGCCCCGGCGAGCGCCGTCGGGTCCACCGGCTTGACCAGGTGCTGGTCGAAGCCCGCGTCCTCTGACTTCAGCCGGTCTTCCGGCTGGCCCCAGCCGGTGATCGCGATGATGATCATCCCGGCTCCGCCTTCCTGCGCACGAATGCGACGGCAGGCCTCATAGCCATTGAGCTTCGGCATGCCGATGTCCAGCAGCACGATTTGCGGATTGAATTCGGCCGCGGCCTGCACAGCCGCTTCCCCATCGTTCACGTGCCGGACGCTGTGCCCCATCACCTCGAGCAACATCGTCATCGTGTCCGCGGCATCGCGGTTGTCGTCGGCCACCAGAATGCGCAATGCCGCGCTTGGGGCACTACCCGCCACAGGGCTGGCAGTGCTGTCGGGCGCCGTTTGCTGCAGCTGCTCAACGGCGCCGACCAGGGGAAGCCGAACACTGAACTCGCTGCCCTGACCGAGACCGGCGCTGCGCGCCTCCACGGTTCCGCCGTGCATCTGCACCAGGCGCTGGGCCAGCGACAGTCCGATGCCGAGACCGCCACGCGACCGCGACAGCGCGGACTCCACTTGCGAGAACATCTCGAAGACGGCCGACAAGCGCGCAGGTTCGAGGCCGATGCCATTGTCTTTCACCGAGACCACCACCTCGCCGGCCTGCGCCGAAACGCGCAGCTCGATGCGGCCGCCGCGGTCGGTGTATTTGGCTGCGTTGTTCAGCAGGTTCATGAACGCCTGCGCGAGCCGCGTCGGATCCGCTTCCAGTGGAAGGCTTTGGTCGGGCAAGATCAGCGCCAATTCGTGCCCGCATTCATCGATGAACGGACGCGTGGTTTCCACGGCGTCCTGCAAGACCCTGGCCAGCTCGACGCGTTGGCGGCGCAGTTCGATCCGGCCCTGGTTGATGCGGCTGACGTCCATCAGGTCGTCGATGAGCCGGCTCATCGCCTGGATCTGCCGGTCGATGAGTTCGGCGGCCCATTGCAGCTCGGGGCTGGCAAGACCTTTCAGGCGCAGCACCTGGATCGCGTTGCGTACCGGCGCGAGGGGATTGCGAAGTTCGTGCGCCAGCGTCGCGAGGAATTCATCCTTGCGGCGATTGGCCTCGCGCAGCTGCGCATCCGTCGCTTCGAGCGCCGTGGTGCGCTCGGTCACGCGGCGATCCAGCGACTGGTTCAATTCGCTCAATCGAGCCTCGGCCCTGCGCCGTTCGGCCACTTCCCCCATCAACGCGCGATTCGCCACTTCGAGTGCGCGGCCCTTGCGGTGCAGCTCCGCGAAGACGGCCACCTTGGACCGCAGCACCGATGCATTGACCGGCTTGTGCAGGTAGTCCACCGCGCCACTGCCGTAGCCCTCGAGAATGTGCTGGTCTTCGTTGTAGTAGGCGGTCAGGAAGATGATCGGCACACGCGCCGTCTTCTTGCGCTCCTTGATCATCATGGCCAGCTCGAAGCCGGTCATCCCGGGCATGCGAACGTCCAGCACCAGTACCGCAAACTCGTTCGCCATCAAGGCCAGCAACGCCTCTTCGCCTGACATGGCACGGATCAGGTGATAACTGGGATCGTCCAGCACCGTTTCCAGAACGATGAGATTTTTCGGCTCGTCGTCGACCACCAGGATATTGACCATATCCGTGGCGGCCGAAACTGCCTTGACTGCCGACGTGACGGTCACTTTATATTGATCCGATGTAGTTGTAATGCACGCAGCCTACCTGAACAGCCACACGCGCATCAGCGAGAGCAGCTGATCGGTGTTCACCGGCTTGGAAATGTAATCGCTGGCACCCGCATCCAGGCACTTCTCGCGGTCGCCCTTCATCGCCTTGGCGGTGAGGGCGAGGATAGGCAAGGTGCGGAACTGCGGCTCGGACCTGATCTCCTTCATTGTTTCGTAGCCGTCCATTTCCGGCATCATGATATCCATCAACACCATCGACAGGCCGGGGGTGGTCTTCATGATCTCGATGGCCTGGCGGCCATTGGTGGCGCTGATCACGTCCACGTCGTGGTTCTCGAGGACAGAGGTCAGGTCGAAGATGTTGCGCGCGTCGTCGTCGACCACCAATACCTTGCGTCCGCGCAGCACTTCCGAGGAGTTGTGCAGCCGCTCCAGCATCACCTGCTTTTCGATGGGCAGGCGCGTCACCACACGGTGCAGGAAGAGGGCGGTCTCATCGAGCAGGCGTTCGGGGGACTGGACGTCCTTGAGCACGATGCTCTTGGCCATGGAATTGAGGCGACTCTGCTCGTCGTGGCTCAAGTCCTTGCCGGTGAACACGACCACCGGCACTGCGGCCAGGCTGGGCTCGGTTTGCACCGTTTCCAGCAGTTCGAAGCCTGTCATGTCGGGCAGGCGCAGGTCCAGCACCACGCAGTCGAACGGCGCGTCGCGCATGGCGGCCAGCGCCTCGTCGCCGCTGCTGGCGGGCACGATCTCGATGTCTTCGTAGCCCAGCAGCTCCACCACGGCATTTCGCTCGATCTCGTTGTCTTCGACCACCAGCAGCCGCTTCGTGCGCGGCAAGGTGAACTCCTTGATGCGGTCGAACGCCGCTTCCAGGCTGGCGGTGGTCGGTTCCTTGACGACATAGGCAAAGGCCCCGTGCGACAGCCCGTGCTGCCGCTCCTCCTCCAACGTGACGATCTGGACCGGGATGTGGCGAAGCTCGGGATCCAGCTTCAACTGGTTAAGCACCGTCCAACCCAGCATGTCGGGCAGGAAAATATCCAGGGATATCGCGGCCGGCTTGTACTGGCGGGCGAGCGCCAGGCCCATCGTGCCCTTGGTGGCGACCAGCCCCTTGAAGCCCTTGTCGCGTGCCAGCCCCAGCAGGATGCGCGCGTAGTGCGGATCGTCTTCGATCACGAGCAGCACCGAGTCACCGGTCACGATGAGGTCGCGATCGTCGGCAATGTGTTCCTCGCGCACCGCCGGCAACGCGATGATGGAGGCGCCGTCGCCGCGTGCGTCCGCGGCCCGCGCGGCGATGGCGGCGTCGGGTCCCGCGTAGTGAAGGGGCAGGTACAGGGTGAAGGTGCTGCCTTGCCCGTGCACGCTGGCCAAGCGGATTTCTCCACCGAGCAACACCGCCAGTTCGCGGCTGATGGCCAGCCCGAGCCCGGTGCCGCCGTACTTGCGCGAGGTGCCGGCGTCGGCCTGCTGGAACGCCTCGAAGATGAGCCGCTGCTTTTCAGGTGCCACGCCGATGCCGGTGTCCTGCACTTCGAAGGCGACGACGTGTTGCGCCTGGGCCAGCACGGGGTGGTCTGGTGACCAGCCGGCGGCAGCCAGCCCCACCCGGACCTCCACCTGGCCCTGCGAGGTGAACTTCACCGCGTTCGAGAGCAGGTTCTTCAGGATCTGCTGCAAGCGCTTCGGATCGCTGTCCATCGAGCGCGGAAGGTCGTCGGCGAAGCGCACGTGGAACGGCAGGTTCTTGGCTTCGGCGACGTGCCGGAAGTTGCGGTCGATGCTGTCGCGCAGCGCGGCGAACGAGATGTCCTCCACGTCCACGGTCACCGTGCCCGATTCGATCTTCGACAGGTCGAGAATGTCGTTGATCAGGTTCAGCAGGTCGCTGCCCGACGAGTTGATGTTGCGCGAGAACTCGATCTGCTTGTTCGACAGGTTGCCGGGCGCGTTCTCCGCCAGCTGCTGGCTGAGAATCAGGATCGAGTTCAGCGGCGTGCGCAGCTCGTGCGACATGTTCGCGAGGAACTCCGACTTGTACTTCGACGTCAGCGCCAGCTCCGACGCCTTTTCCTCGAGTGCGCGGCGGGCCTGTTCCACTTCGCGGTTCTTGCGCTCCACCTCCGCGTTCTGCTCCGCCAGCAGGCGGGCTTTGGTGCCCAGCTCCTCGTTGGTCTGCTGCAGCTCGGCCTGCTGCGATTGCAGTTCCGCGGTGAGCTGCTGGGACTGCGTCAACAGGCCTTCGGTGCGCATCGTGGCTTCGATGGTGTTGAACACCGCGCCGATGCCCAGTGCCAGCTGGTCCAGGAAGTTCAGGTTGACGACGGTGAACGGATGCAGCGAGCCAAGTTCGATCACTGCCTTGGTCTGGTTCTCGAACAGCACCGGGATCACCACCACGCTGACCTGCTTGGCTTGGCCCAGGCTGGAACTGATGGTCACGTAATCCGGCGGGGCATCGGTCAGCAGAATGCGCCGTTTCTCCAGCGCGCACTGGCCCACCAGTCCCTCGCCCAAGCCGATGGATTTCGCCAGCTGCACGCTGCCCGACTGCGCATAGCTGGACAAAAGCACCAGCTCGCCGTCGCTGGCCGGGGCGGCACCGTAGTGGTAGATCGTTCCCTGGTGCGCGTTGACCAATGGAGCGAGTTCCGACAGCAGCATCTTGCCGACGGTGCTGAGTTCGCGCTGTCCTTGCAGCATGCCGGTGAAACGGGCCAGGTTGGTCTTCAGCCAGTCCTGCTCGCGATTCGACTCCGTCGTCTCGCGCAGGTTGGAAATCATCGTGTTGATGTTGTCCTTCAACTCCGACACTTCGCCTTTCGCATCCACCTGGATCGATCGGGTCAAGTCGCCCTTGGTCACCGCCGTTGCCACTTCGGCGATGGCTCGCACTTGCGTCGTCAGGTTGGCCGCCAGCAGGTTCACGTTGCCGGTCAGGTCCTTCCATGTGCCCGCCGCGCCGGGCACGTTGGCCTGTCCGCCCAGCCGGCCGTCCACGCCCACCTCGCGCGCCACGTTGGTCACCTGGTCGGCGAAGGTGGCCAGCGTGTCCGTCATGCCGTTGATGGTGTCCGCCAACGCCGCCACTTCGCCCTTCGCCTGAACGGTGAGGCGCTGCGTCAGGTTGCCGTCGGCCACGGCGGTCACCACCTTCACGATGCCGCGCACCTGCTCTGTCAGGTTGGACGCCATGAAGTTGACGTTGTCCGTCAAATCTTT
>JAQGMT010000074.1 GCA_028292185.1 Ramlibacter sp.
AGGATGGCGATCACCTCGTTGCGCGTGGCGTCGTCGAGCTTTTCCTTGTTCATGGCTTCGACGATGTCGTCGGTCGCGGCCAGGTACTCCTGCTCGCTGATGTTCATGCCCTTGTGCGCGACCAGCATGTCCTTGCCCGAATACGGCTCCGGCCCGCCGCTGCCGGCGCAGAAGAATTCGTGCGCCATCTGCTTGGCATGGTCCATGTCCTTGATGTTCTGGAACCGCGTCTTGATGACGGGGTTGTTCAGATGCGCGGCCATCGTATGGTCTACGAGCCGCCTGATCCCAGGGGACCCGCCGAGGCGTTGAAACAGTGTGGTGGTCATCGGGATGCCTTCATGTTGGTTGAGGGAGCGCGTTCAGGGAGGGCGCATCGGTATTGCATCGCTGCCGCGCCCGGCTGGGGTCACCGGGAAGGAGACAAGCAGGGAGACAGAAAAGGACACCGCCGCGGGACCGCTGGGCTAAGATGAGCCGACACGAGCGACAGGTTCAGGCACTCGGCATGGATGAGCGGATCAACTCTTTCGGGTACTGGCTGCGACGCAGGCGCAAGGCGCTCGACCTGACTCAGGGCGCGCTCGCCGAAAAAGTCAGCTGTTCGCCCGCCGCCATCAAGAAGATCGAAGCCGAAGAGCGCCGGCCTTCGCCGGCACTGGCGCAGCGCCTGGCGGAACACCTGGCGATTCCCGCGCACGAACGCGCGGCGTTCCTCGATGCTGCCCGCCATCGGGAGGCCGCCGCGCTGCCTTCGCACCCGCAGCCGCTCGACACATCCTCCTTCGCGACCAAGGGACCGCTGGATCACCCAGCCGACTCGCGGCCGCCCTTCGTCGGGCGCGCCAACGAGTACGGGCAGTTGCTGGGGCTGGTCGCCAAGCTCACGGCCGGCACTGGACAGCTGGTGTTGATCCAGGGCGAGGCGGGCATCGGCAAAAGCCGGCTCATGCATGAACTGATGCGCTACGTGCGTGGGCATGCACTGGCCACCCTCGCGACCAACTGCTACGAAATCGAGCGCGCGATCGCCTACCAGCCGGTGATCGACCTCGCGACCCAGGCCTGCGAGGCGCTGACCGAGCCGCGGCTGCGCATGATCGCGCCCATCCTGCTGGCGGAGATCGCAGCGCTGGTGCCGGCGGTGGCCGCCCGTCTGCCCGACCTGCCGCCCCTGTCGCCCGACTTTCCCGAGGCGCGGCAGGCGAGGCTGTTCCATGCGCTGGTGCAGCTGTTCGATTCCGTCGCCAGCCACCGGCAGTTGATCGTGCTGATGGACAACATCCAGTGGGCGGATGACGCGAGCCTGCGCTTCCTGCATTTCTTCGCCCGCCAGGTCGCCGCACGGCCGGTGCTGCTGGCCTGCGCTTATCGCGACGAAGACCTGGACGACAACGAACATCTCGCCGGTGTCGTGGAGAGCCTGCGCGGTGAAGCGCATACGCGGCACATCGCGCTGGGCCGCCTGGGTCCGGACGACACCGAAGCGCTGCTGAAGCAAATGAACGATCCGAAGCTGAACGCGCCCGACCTTGCCGCGCGGCTGCACCGCGAGACCGAGGGCAACCCGTTCTTTCTCTGGTCGATCATGCATTCGCTGAGCGAGGGCGAGAGCGCCGCGGGCGACGCTTCGAGCCTGCCTTTGCCTGGCGCATTGCGCGATTCGGTGCGGGCGCGCTTGGGCCGCGTGCCGCAGCAAGACCGTGCGCTGCTGGACCTGGCGGCCGTGCTGGGCCGCCGCTTCGACTTCGAGACCTTGTTCGCGCTCAGCCAGCTGCCCGAGGACAGTTTCCTGCACACGCTCGATTCGCTGGTCAAGCGCCGCCTGCTGCGCGAAGAGCCCGACGGCGGGCTCTACGACTTCAGCCACGACAAGGTGCGCGAGGTGGTGTACCGCGACATCGGCGGCGCGCGGCGCGTGCTGCTGCACCGTGTCGTCGCGCAGTTGCTGGAGCAGCAGGCGGCCGGCGAAACCCACGAGCGCAACGCGCACCTGGCCGAGCACTACGAGCGCGGCAAGGTCTGGCCGCGGGCCTTGCATTACCTGGGCCTGGCCGCCGATCGATCGCAGAAGCTCTTTGCGATGCGCGAGTCCCTGCACTGGTTCGACCGCGCCATCGCCTTGCTGCAAGCGCATCCCGATGCGGCCACGCAGGAGCAGCAGCTGGCCCTGTACGAGCGGCGCGGCGCGGCGCGGGCCCAGGCCGGGCAGACCGACGGGGCGGTCGCCGATTTCCAGCGCGTGATCGACGCGGCCCGCGCGCTCGGGCAGCACGAGCATGCGCGCGATGTCTTGATCCAGCTGGGCATGGCTTACCGGCGCGCCGACGCGTACGAGCAGGCGGTCGCCTGCCTGGACGAAGCGCTCACCGCCTCGCGCGACACCGGCGACGAGCGGCACGTGGCCGACACGCTGTACCACCTGGGCACCGTGGCCTGGAGCAATGGCCGCAACGACCTGGCGATTGCCTGCCACCAGGAGGCGGTGGACATCTGCGAGCGCCTGCAACTGCGCGACCTGGTCGCCGTTCAGGCCTTCCACGGCCGGGGCGAGGCGTATTTCGCCAATGGTGAACCGGCCGCGGCGATCGCCTCGTTCTCGCGCTCGCTGGATCTGGCGCGCGCCATCGGCGACCGCAGCTACGAATCGGAAAACCTGATGATGATCGGCTGGGCCTGCAGCGGCCACATGGGCCTGGGAGATTACCCGCGGGCGCTATCGCATCTGGATGCCGCGCTGGAAATTGCGCGCGGCGCCGATCTGCAATGGCACCTGGGGCCAACGCGGGTCGGCCGCGCCCACGCGCTGGCCGCGCTCGGACGCTGCGGCGAAGCCTGCGGCGAATTGAAGGAGGCGCTGCCCCGCCTGCAAGCGCTGGGGCTGGTGCGCTACCAGATGATGGCGCACGACGCGATGGGCTGCGTCCTGCTCGACCTGAACTCGAACGGCGAAGCGGCGCAACACTTCGAGCGCGGGCTCGGCCTGGCCACGCAAGCGGGCATCCGCTACTGGTTGGCGCGCTTGCAAGCCAACCTCGCGATCGCTCGCCTGCGCGCTGGCGGCCCATTCGATCGGGCGGCGCTGACAGCCGCGCAGCAGACCGCGCAAGAGCACAGCGAAACCTGGCTGACCGTGCGCTGCCTGCAGGCGCTGGCCGAAGCGGCGCTGTCGGATGGCGATGCAGGCGCAGCGCTGGCGCACGCCGATGGCTTGCTCGCGCTTGCGACGAGCGGCGAGATGCGCGAGCTGATCGGGCAAGCCCGCCGGCTGCGTGGACTGGCGCAGCTCGCGGTCGGGGAGCCGCAGGCAGCGCGCGAAGAGTTGCTGGCGGCGCTGGCCGTGGCCGAACAGATCGGATGCGTGCGCCTGGCGTGGGACTGCCAGCAGGCTCTCGCGCGCGTCGCGGGCACCCAGCGGCAGCGAAGCCATGAAGCCGCCCACCGGGCGAGCGCGGGGGAGCTGGCGGCGCGCATGGCGCAGGGTCTGGGCGACTCAGGCCTGGCTTGTGAGCTGCAGGCGCAGGACTGAGCTGGTGGCTCTGGGACAATAGGGCCATGCTCTCCGAGATCACCCTCACCCGCCCCGACGACTGGCACGTGCACCTGCGCGACGGCGACGCGCTCAAGACAGTGGTGCCGCACACGGCGGCGCAATTCGCGCGCGCGATCGTGATGCCCAATCTGCGGCCGCCCGTCACCACGGCGGCGGCGGCGATCGCTTATCGCGAGCGGATTCTCGCGGCGGTGCCCAAGGGCGCGAGCTTCCAGCCGCTGATGACTCTGTATCTCACCGACAACCTGCCGCCCGCCGAAATCAAGCGCGCGAAAGACGCGGGCGTGGTTGCCCTGAAGCTCTACCCGGCGGGCGCCACCACCAACAGCGATGCGGGCGTCACCGATCTGCGCAAGACCTACAAGACCTTGGAAGCCATGCAGCGCGAAGGCCTGCTGCTGCTGGTGCACGGGGAAGTGACTTCGCCCGACATCGACCTGTTCGACCGCGAGGCGGTGTTCATCGACACTCAGCTGGTTCCGCTGCGCCGCGATTTCCCGCAGTTGAAGATCGTGATGGAACACATCACCACGCGCGAAGCGGCGCAGTACGTGCATGGCGCCGATGCGTTCATGGCGGCCACCATCACCGCCCATCATCTTCTGTACAACCGCAACGCCATCTTCACCGGCGGCATCCGTCCGCACTACTACTGTCTGCCGGTGCTCAAGCGCGAGGTGCACCGCGTTGCACTGGTCGAAGCCGCCACTTGCGGCAGCTCGAAGTTCTTCCTGGGCACCGACAGCGCGCCGCACCCCGCGCACCTGAAAGAACACGCCATCGGTTGCGCCGGCTGCTACACGGCGCATGCCGCGCTGTAGCTTTATGCGCAAGCGTTCGACAACGCCGGTGCCTTGGACAAGCTGGAAGGATTTGCCAGCTTTCACGGGCCCGCGTTCTACGGGCTGCCGCGCAACAGCGGCAAGGTCACGCTGACGCGCACGAACTGGACCGTGCCCGAGGTCTATGCCTTCGGCGAGGCGCAGCTCAAACCCTTGGGCGGCGGCGAGACACTCGCCTGGAAGCTGCGCGCATGAGCCGCCCGGCCGCCCCCATCGGTCATGGCGTCGCGGCGCGAGCGGAGGTTTCCCCATGAATGCTGCCTTCCTGCTCGATGCCGACAACCTGTCGTCGGCATCTGACGTCGACGAGGTGTTCGATCACTTTCTTCGGCTCGGCGTCACGGTCACCGTCCGCCGCGCCTACGGCGGCACTGAAAAGCTGACCGGCATCAAGGACGTGCTGCGGCAGCACGCGGTGCGGTCGTTCATCAACCAGGGCAAGGGCACGACCGACGCCGCTCTGATCATCGATGCGATGGATCTGCTGCACCACGACGCCCTGCCCGGAATTGTCGCCATCGGCTCCAGCGATGCCGACTTCGCGCCACTGGCCGTGCGGCTGCGTGAGGACGGCATCCGCGTCATGTGCTTCGCGCTGCGCGACAAGGCCGACAGCGATGCCCTCGCGCTGGTCTACGACGAGGTGGTGTACCTGGACGGCCCGACCCGCGCCGGGCGCGCCGACCCGGCTCCCAGGGCCGCCCGCAAGGCGCCCGCCGCGAAGAAGGCGGTGGCGCGCGCTCCGGCGGCCAAGGCCGCCCCGGTCGAGCAGGCCAGTGCCAGCAAGGTGTTTGCCACCGACGACGAATTCGAGGACATCCTGGAGGCGGTGCCGGCGCTGCTCAGCGGGGAGCCGGTGCCGCTCAACGACGTCACCAAGCAGCTGCGCGACGCCCAGGTGCTTGGCCGCCGCGCCAAATCGACCACCTTGCTGGGCCGCTATGCTGCCGATTTCCGCCTGACGCCCGAGCGCAACCCGGCCTACGTTCAATGGACGAAGCGCTAGGGCCGGTAAACGGCCTGGCGATCGACTGGAGCCGTCCCTGGTACGTTCCCTGGCGTGAACCAGGGCAGAGGGTGGCGCAGCGGATGGACGCCGGAATGCCACTGCACGAGGCGCTCAACCAGGAGCCGGGCGCGCCGGTGCGGTTCGTCGCGCAGGCGGCGCTGCCTGCCGGCCAAGCCTACGAACACTACATCCGGGGCAGCGGCGACTGCCCTGTGCGCCCCGGCCTGCACGACTTTTTCAACGGCCTGGCGTGGCTGCGGATGCCGCTGGCCAAGGCGCGGTTGAACCTCCTTCATGGAGCGCAAATCGATTCCCTTGGCGCTGGCGCCGCACGCGGCCCGGTGCGCGACGCGATCACCGTGTTCGACGAAAACGGCGCGCTGCTCGATGCGCCCGCCGCGCTTTGGGACGCCTTGCGGGCGCGAGACTGGATGCGGGCGTTGGTCGAACTGCGGCCCTTGTGGGTCCACGCGCGGGTGCAAGTGTTCGGCCACGCGTTGCTGGAAAAACTGGCGCAGCCGCGCAAGGAAATCACCGCCCACGTGTGGGGTTTTCAATGCCCGATGGGCGATATGGCCGAGGTGGATGGGTGGCTGGCCGCGCAGTTCACTGAGGGCAGCCTCGCCAGCAAGCCTTTCATGCCCTTGCCGCTGCTCGGAATCCCGGGCTGGTGCGCCGGGAACCTGCAGGATTCCTTCTATGATGATCCCAAGGTGTTTCGCCGGCCGGCCCCTTGACGCGGCCACTTGATTTGCGGCGGACGAACCTCATCTGAGGGCCGAGGCGGACCTTTCTCCGCCTTGTTGGAGACTCATTACATGAAGCGCATTTTCCTGTTCGTCCTGACCAACCTCGCGGTGGTGGTGGTGCTGGGCATCGTTGCCAGCCTGCTGGGCGTGAACCGCTACCTCACCGCCAATGGGCTGAACCTGGGCATGTTGCTGGCGTTCGCCTTCGTCATCGGCTTTGGCGGCGCCATCATTTCGCTGCTGCTGTCCAAGACCATTGCCAAGTGGAGCTCGGGCGTGCAGCTGATCACCGAGCCGCGCAACGCCGACGAAGCCTGGATCGTGCAGACCGTGCGCAAGCTGGCCGACCAGGCGGGCATCGGCATGCCCGACGTGGGCATCTTCGAAGGCGAGCCGAATGCGTTCGCCACGGGCGCCTTCAAGAACAGCGCGCTGGTGGCCGTGTCCACCGGATTGCTGCAAGGCATGACGCGCCAAGAGATCGAGGCTGTGCTGGGCCACGAGATCTCCCACATTTCCAATGGCGACATGGTGACGATGACGCTGATCCAGGGCGTGATGAACACCTTCGTGGTGTTCCTGTCGCGCGTGATCGGCTACTTCGTGGACGGCTTCCTCTCGCGCGGCGACAACCGCTCGGGTCCGGGCATCGGCTACTACATCACCACCATCGTGCTCGACATCCTGTTCGGTTTCCTGGCCGCGATCATCGTGGCCTGGTTCTCCCGCCAGCGCGAATTCCGCGCCGACGCCGGCTCGGCGCGCCTGCTCGGCAAGCAGCCGATGATCAACGCGCTGGCCCGGCTGGGCGGCATGGTGCCCGGCGAACTGCCCAAGAGCATCCAGGCCTTCGGCATCACCTCGGGCGTCGGCAAGCTGTTCTCCACCCATCCGCCGATCGAGGAGCGGATTGCGGCGCTGCAGACGGCTTGATGTTGAATCTCTCCCTCCCCCTTCGGGGGAGGGCAGGGGTGGGGCAGTGTCGTGGCGCGCGTGCCCCCACCCTAACCCTCCCCCGAAGGAGGAGGGAACTAAGAAAAACTCAGCGCCACCGCCTCGCCGACGCGGATGCCGTCCACACCTGCCGACAAAATCCCGCCCGCATAACTCGCGCCTTCACCGGCCGGGTACAGGCCGCGCACGTTCAAGCTCTGGTAGTCCTCGCCGCGCGTGATCTTCAGCGGCGATGAGGTGCGGGTCTCGACGCCGGTCAGCACCGCGCCGGGCATGTCGAAGCCCTTGATCTTTCGGCCGAAGGCGGGCAGCGCTTCACGCAAAGCTTCGATGGCATAGCCGGGCAGGGCTTCCTGCAGGTCACCGAGATTCACACCCGGTTGGTACGAGGGCTCGACGTCGCCGAGCTGCGTCGAGGCTCTGCCAGAGAGAAAGTCCCCAAGCAGCTGGCCGGGCGCTTTGTAGTTGCTCCCGCCCATGACGAACGCCCGCGACTCCAGCTCGCGCTGCAACGCGACGCCCGCCAGCGGGCCGCCCGGATAATCGCCCGGCTCGATGCCCACCACCATGCCGGCGTTGGCGTTGCGTTCGTTGCGCGAGTACTGGCTCATGCCGTTGGTGACCACGCGCCCCGGCTCCGAAGTTGCCGCCACCACTGTGCCGCCGGGGCACATGCAAAAGCTGTAGACCGAGCGCCCGTTGCTCGCGTGATGCACCAGCCGATAGTCGGCCGCGCCCAGCAGTGGATGGCCGGCGTGACGGCCCCAGCGCGCGCGGTCGATCACGCCTTGCGGATGCTCGATGCGAAAGCCGATCGAGAACGGCTTGGCCTCGAGGAACACGCCGCGCTGGTGCAGCATCTCGAAGGTGTCGCGCGAACTGTGGCCCAGCGCCAGCACGACGTGGTCGGCGCGCAGCTCGCTGGATTCGCCGGTGGCTTGGTCCAGCACCGTGAGTCCGCGCAATTGCTTGCCTTGCGGCGAGTCCTCGATCAGCAGGTCGGTTACGCGTTGCTGGAAGCGCACTTCACCGCCCAGCGCGACGATCTGCTCGCGCAGGTTCTCCACCACCTTGACCAGCTTGAAGGTGCCGATGTGCGGATGCGCGGCGTAGAGGATTTCCTCGGGCGCGCCGGCCTTCACGAACTCGTTCATCACCTTGCGGCCGAGGTGCCGCGGATCCTTGATCTGGCTGTACAGCTTGCCGTCCGAGAACGTTCCCGCGCCGCCTTCGCCGAACTGCACATTGCTCTCGGGATCGAGCACGCCTTTGCGCCACAGGCCCCACGTGTCCTGGGTGCGCTCGCGTACTTTTTTCCCGCGCTCCAGCACGATCGGGCTCAAGCCCATCTGCGCCAGCGCCAGCGCCGCGAAGATTCCGCAAGGGCCGAAGCCGACGACGATGGGCCGCACCGGCGGCGGCGAAGCCGCTTGCACCGGAGGATGCCAATCCATATCGGGCGTGACGCCGATGTGCGGATGGCCCGGAAACGTCGCGAGGACTGCTGCTTGCGCGGTGGGATCGGCCAGCGCCACGTCGATGATGTAGACCGCCACCAGGTCGGCCTTGCGCGCGTCGAAGCTGCGCTTGAACACCTGCACTGCGGCGATGTCGTCACGCTGCAAGCCCAGTACGCGCTGTGCAGCAGCCAGCAAGGTGGGCGCGGGTTCTTGCGCTTGGGCCAGCGAGAGCTTGATTTCGGAGAGACGGATCATGTGCTTGCTCGGCCCGTGTTGATCGGGCATGAGAGAGCGGGATGATACGGCGCGCCGCGACCGTCGTGCCACCGGGCCGCCGGGCCGCCCCAAGGCACGACAGCCCCTCGGGGGGGCAGCGCCGCGGGCTTGCCCGCAAGCGTGGGGGCTCACATATCTTCAGGCGGGCTTCAGGCGGGCAGGAAGCCTTCGATCGACAGGTAGCGCTCGCCGGTGTCGTAGTTGAAGCAGAGCACGGTGCTGCCGGCCGGCAGCTTCGGCAGATGCTGCGCGACGGCGGCCAAGGCCGCGCCGGAGGAGATGCCCACCAGGATGCCTTCCTCGCGCGCGGCGCGGCGCGCCATCTCGCGGGC
>JAQGMT010000123.1 GCA_028292185.1 Ramlibacter sp.
AAAGAAGGCTTCGTACAGGCGCTGCATCACTTCGGGCGCGAGGCCCGCGCCCGAATCGACCACCGAGAATTCGACCACCGCCTGTTCGTTCTCCTGCTTGGGGATCACGCGCAGTTCGACGCTGCGCCGCGCCGAGGGCCGGCGCGCATGTTCGATGGATTCCGCCGCGTTCTTCAGCAGGTTCACCAGCACCTGTTCGATCAGGATGGGATCGACCATCAGCTTGGGCAGGCGTGCCGCGACGTAATGCGACAGGCGCACGTTGCGGCGGCGCAGTTCGATCTCGGCCAGTTCGACCGCTTCGCTCACCATCAGCGTCACGTCCGAGAGCTGGCGATTGGGCTCGCTGCGTTTCACGAAGGAGCGGATGCGCTGGATGATCTGCCCGGCGCGCTGCGCCTGGCGCGCGGTCTTGTCCAACGCCGCGAGCAGGTCTTCCTCGTTGATCTGCTTGCCCCGAATGCGCGACACCAGGCCGTTGCAATAGTTGTTGATCGCCGTAAGCGGCTGGTTCAATTCGTGCGCGACGCTGGACGCCATTTCGCCCATGGTGATGAGCCGGCTGGCGGACTGGGCGCGCTCGGCCTGCGCGGCCGATTGTTCCTCGGCATGCCGGCGCGGCGTGATGTCGGTGGCGATCACCATCTGCGCCAGCCGGCCGTCCACCCAGTTGAGGTAGCGCGAACGCACTTCCAGCCATTTGCCCAGTTCGGGCACGAAGATCTCCGCGTTTTCGGATTTGGCGGAGGTGAGGGTGCCGGTGGGCAGGCCGACCATGGAGTCCACCTCGTCCAGCGTCTCACCGGTGCGCGGGTGCTCGGGCACCCCGGCCTGGGCCACCATCTGCAGATGCCCCACCGTCTGCACGCCGAACCCCAGGCGATACAGCTTGTTGGCGAACAGCAGCTCCTCGCTGCCCAGCGGCGCCACCGACACCGATGCGTCCAGGGCCTCGAGCACCGTGGTAAAGCGCTCGTAGGACGCCGACAGCTGCTCGCGAATCCGGTTCGGCTCGGTGATGTCGGTCATCGAGGTCATCCAGCCGGTCTGGTGCCCCTTCGCGTCGATCAGCGGCGACACATAAAGGCGCGCGTCGAACAACTCGCCGCTCTTGCGCTTGACCCGCACCTGCGAGCCGCTGGGTGTGCTGCGGCCGTGCAGCTCGTCATCCAGCCGCGCGTTCAGCTGTTCGCGGTCGCTGTCGGGCCAGTAGGGAAACGGCGGTGTGCGGCCCACCAGCTCCGGCTCGCTCCAGCCCGTCATCTGGCAGAAGGCCGCATTCACGTAGGTGATGCGGCCTTGCATGTCGAGCGCGCGCATGCCGGTGAGCATCGAGTTTTCCATCGCCCGCCGGAAATTGGTTTCGGCGATGAGCGCCTGCTGCGCCTGCATGCGGCGGCGCGTGTGGCGCCAGTTGCCGATCAGCATCCATGCGGTCATGGCGCTCAGCGCGCAGACCAGCCAGAACAAGCCGCTGCCGATCACGCCCAGTGAAGTGCGGTAGGCCTGGGCGCGAATGATCAAGCCGTTGCCGACCGGCGAAACGGGCACCTCGTATTCCACCGGTTGCGCGCCCCAGGGCAGCAGCTGGGTGGCGGGGTTGCGCGGCGACACCGAGGTACCGGCAAGTATGCGGTTCTTGCCGTCCATCAGCGCGACGCCATACTTGGCCGAGACTTCGGCGGGCACGCCGTAGCGCAGCAAGCCGTCGATCGAATACTCGCCCAGGATCACGCCGCCGAAGCGGCCCTGTTCCGCCAGCGGGATATGCAACTGCAGCAGGCCGGTGCTGTCGGTGCCCGCGGCGGGCTGGGAGTAGACCGGTTGCTGCAAGTCGCGGGCGAGGCTGTAGGTGCTTTCGGTTTCGCCCGGGTGCAGCACCGTGCCGGCCTCCCTCAAGTAATTGTTCGCCAGGCTCGGCGCGGCATAGCTCGCCTTGATGCGGCGGCGATCGTCGATCCAGGTGAGTGCCTGCAGCTCGGGGTACTGCGCCACCATGGACTCGGCGCGGCCCATGAAATCTTCGGGGTCCACCTCCTTGTTGGAGATGTCGCGCGCGATGCGCATGATCTGCTCTTGCCGCTCGAGCAGCCGCAGCCGCACGCGCTGCTGCGCATATTCCACGTCGCGCCGCACGGCTTCCTGTTCGCGGTCCATCTCCTCGAGCCGCAGGTACCAGAATGCAAACACGATGGCGGCCAGGAACAGCAGGACTGCCGCCAGCGGCGCCAACATCGCAAACCGGTCCTGGCGCCCAGGTGACTGGCGCCGCCACCAGCGGCGCCACCACGAGGCGGGCGCTGGCGCATCGTGCGCGTCGGTGGCGGTAACGTGGTCTTGCATGAAGCTTCAAGTGTAGGCGCAGCCTCCTGCGGACTGCGCTGCATGGCCGCGTGGCTGCCTGCGATCCAAGGGCGCAATCGCACTTGCCGCGCTGGTGAAAACCACAATATGAAATGACATAGCACGATTTGAAATGAAACATAATCTGTGCGACACTGGCGGCCCGGTACGGGAGCACCGTACTAAATTACGTGTTGGAGGCGGGACAGACTCGCCCCGCGATCAAGAGAGACCAGGAGACACAACATGTCAGCACAGCCCGACAACCTGTTCGGCTCGGCCGCCAACGACGCCGACGCGCAGGAAACCCGTGAATGGATCGACGCGCTTTCGGCTGTGATCGCATCCGAGGGACGCGAGCGCGGCCACTTCCTGCTCGAGCAGTTGCTCGACCAGGCGCGGCAGGAAGGCATCGACATGCCGTTCTCCGCCACCACCGCTTACGTCAACACCATCGAGCCCGCCGACGAGGAGCATTGCCCGGGCAATCTGGAGATGGAGGAGCGGCTGCGCAATTACATGCGCTGGAACGCCATGGCGATGGTGGTCAAGGCCAACCGGCTTCACCCCGAGGACGGCGGCGACCTGGGCGGGCACATCAGTTCCTTCGCGTCCGTGGCCACCATGTTCGGCGCCGGCTTCAATCATTTCTGGCACGCCGAGAGCGAGAACCACGGCGGCGATTGCCTCTACATCCAGGGCCACAGCTCGCCCGGCATCTACGCCCGCGCCTTCATGGAAGGGCGCATCAGCGAAGAGCAATTGATGAACTTCCGCCAGGAAGTGGGTGGCAAGGGCCTGTCCAGCTACCCGCACCCGAAGTTGATGCCCGAGTTCTGGCAATTCCCCACGGTGTCGATGGGCCTGGGCCCGCTGATGGGCATCTACCAGGCGCGCTTCCTGAAGTACCTGCACGCCCGCGGCATCGCCAACACCGAGAACCGCAAGGTGTGGGTGTTCTGCGGTGACGGCGAGATGGACGAAGTCGAGAGCCTGGGCGCGATCGGTGTCGCCGCGCGCGAGGGCCTGGACAACCTTATCTTCATCGTCAACTGCAACTTGCAGCGCCTGGACGGGCCGGTGCGCGGCAACGGCAAGATCATCCAGGAACTCGAGGGCGAATTCCGCGGCGCGGGCTGGAACGTGATTAAACTGATCTGGGGCAGCTATTGGGACCCGCTGCTCGCGCGCGACAAGGACGGCATCCTGCGCAAGATCATGATGGACACCGTGGATGGCGACTACCAGGCCATGAAAGCCAACGACGGCGCCTTCGTGCGAAAGAACTTCTTCGGCCGCGATCCCAAGACGCTGGAGATGGTCGCGAAGATGAGCGACGAGGACGTGTGGCGCCTGCAGCGCGGCGGCCACGATCCGCAGAAGGTGTATGCGGCGTATCACCGCGCCGTCAACCACAAGGGCCAGCCCACGGTGTTGCTGGTCAAGACGGTGAAGGGCTTCGGCATGGGCAAGGCCGGCGAGGGCCGCAACATCGCCCACCAGGCCAAGAAGATGTCGGACGACGACATCCGCGTGTTCCGCGATCGCTTCAACATCCCCATCCCCGACGAGAAGCTCGCCGAAGTGCCGTTCTACAAGCCGGAAGAACACACCCCGGAGATGAAGTACCTGCATGAGCGGCGCGAGGCCCTGGGCGGCTACCTGCCCAAGCGCCGTCCCAAGGCCGACGAGCAACTGAAAGTGCCGCCGCTGGAAGCGTTCAAGGCAGTCTTGGATCCCACCGCGGAAGGCCGCGAGATCAGCACCACGCAAGCGTATGTGCGCTTCCTGACGGCGCTGCTGCGCGACAAGGAACTCGGCCCGCGCGCGGTGCCCATCCTGGTCGATGAAGCGCGCACCTTCGGCATGGAAGGCCTGTTCCGCCAGATCGGCATCTACAACCACCAAGGCCAGCTGTATACGCCGCAGGACAAGGAGCAGGTCTCCTACTACAAGGAAGACAAGTCCGGTCAGATCCTGCAGGAGGGCATCAACGAAGCCGGTGGCATGGCCAGCTGGATCGCGGCGGCCACCTCGTACAGCACCAGCAATCGCATCATGGTGCCGTTCTACATCTACTACTCGATGTTCGGCCTGCAGCGCGTGGGCGACCTGTGCTGGGCCGCGGGCGACATGCAGGCGCGCGGCTTCCTTCTGGGCGGCACGTCGGGGCGCACGACGCTGAACGGCGAAGGCCTGCAACATGAAGACGGCCACAGCCACGTGATCGCCGCGACCATTCCGAACTGCGTCAGCTACGACCCGACCTTCGCGCACGAAGTCGGCGTGATCATGCACGCGGGCCTCAAGCGCATGGTGGAGAAGCAGGACAACGTCTTCTACTACATCACCCTGTTGAACGAGAACTACCCGATGCCCGGTTTGCAGCCCGGCACCGAGGAACAGATCGTCAAGGGCATGTACCTGTGCAAGGAAGGTCCCAAGCTCACCCCGCGCGTGCAGTTGCTGGGCAGCGGCACGATCCTGCGCGAGTCGATTGCCGCGCAGGAGCTGCTGGAAAAAGACTGGGGCGTTGCCGCCAACGTGTGGAGCTGCCCGAGCTTCAACGAGCTGGCGCGTGACGGCCAGGACTGCGAGCGCCACAACCTGCTGCATCCGACCGACAAGCCGCGCGTTCCCTTCGTGACGCAGCAACTGGAGAAGCACAGCGGGCCCGTCGTCGCCTCCACCGACTACATCAAGGCCTACACCGAGCAGATCCGGCCGTTCATTCCCAAGGGCCGCAGCTACAAGGTGCTGGGCACCGACGGGTTTGGCCGCAGCGACTTCCGCAGCAAGCTGCGCGAGCATTTCGAGGTGAATCGCCATTACATCGTGCTGGCGGCCCTCAAGGGACTGAGCGAGGAGGGCACCATCCCGGCCGCCAAGGTTGCCGAAGCCATCAAGAAGTACGCCATCAAAGCCGACAAGATCAATCCGCTGTACGCTTGACGCGACACGCCGACGGAGAACAAGAAAATGGCATCGATCGAAGTGAAAGTCCCCGACATCGGGGACTTCGATGAGGTATCGGTCATCGAAGTGCTGGTCAAGCCCGGCGACACGGTGAAGCCCGAGCAGTCGCTGGTGACGGTGGAGTCGGACAAGGCCTCGATGGAGATTCCTTCTTCATCGGGCGGCGTGGTCAAGGAAGTGCGCGTGAAGCTCGGCGACAAGGTCAAGCAGGGGTCTGTCCTTGTGACGCTTGATAGCACGCAAGCCGGGTCTTCCCCTCCCCCGGAGGGGGAGGGGAAGGTGGGGGCACCTGCAGCGCCTGCACCAACTTCGCAGCAGGCGGCGCCGGTGCCCCCACCCCAACCCTCCCCCGGAGGGGGAGGGGGTAATACGAACATCGAAATCCGCGTCCCCGACATCGGCGACTTCAAGGACGTCGCGGTGATCGAGCTGCTGGTGAAGACGGGCGACGCCGTCAAGGTCGAGCAGTCGCTGGTCACCGTCGAATCCGACAAGGCGTCCATGGAGATTCCTTCGTCGGCCGCCGGTGTGGTCAAGGAGCTGAAGGTCAAGCTGGGCGACAAGCTGAACGTGGGCGACCTCATTGCCGTGCTTGAAAGCACGTCAACGAGCTCCCCTTCGGGGCAAACTGGCACCCCCCCACCCCAACCCTCCCCCGCCACGGGGGAGGGCTCGACACGCCCAACCACCGCGGCAGAACGCACACTCCCCACCGCCGCATTGCCGCCGCACGAACCCAGCGCACCCAGCGGGCAGCTGCCGCACGCCTCGCCGTCCGTGCGCAAGTTCGCGCGGGAACTCGGGGTGCCGCTCGATGAAGTGAAGGGCACCGGTCCCAAGGGCCGCATCACCGTCGAAGACGTCCAGTCGTTCACCCGAGCCGTGATGAAGGGCGAGTCGAGTACCAAGGCCGCTGCGGCAACGGGCGGCGGTGGCGCTGCGCTCGGGCTGCTCCCTTGGCCCAAGGTGGACTTCGCCAAGTTCGGGCCGGTCGAGCGCAGGGACCTGAGCCGCATCAAGAAGATCAGCGGCGCCAACCTGCACCGCAACTGGGTGATGATCCCGCACGTCACCAATCACGATGACGCCGACATCACCGACCTCGAAGCGTTCCGGCTGCAGCTGAACAAGGAGAACGAGAAGGCGGGCATCAAGGTCACGATGCTCGCGTTCCTGATCAAGGCCTGCGTCGCCGCATTGAAGAAGTTTCCGGATTTCAACTCATCGCTCGACGGCGAGCAGCTGGTGCTCAAGCAGTACTACAACATCGCGTTCGCGGCGGACACTCCGAATGGGCTCGTCGTTCCGGTGATCAAGGAGGCCGACAAGAAAGGCATCCTGCAGATCAGCCAGGAAATGTCCGAGCTCGCGAAAAAAGCGCGCGAAGGCAAGCTGGCGCCGGCCGACATGTCGGGCGGAACCTTCACCATCTCTTCATTGGGCGGCATCGGCGGGCGCTATTTCACGCCCATCATCAATGCGCCCGAAGTGGCGATCCTGGGCGTGTGCAGGAGCCAGATGGAGCCCGTGTGGGATGGCAAGCAGTTCCAGCCGCGCTTGATGCTGCCCATGTCCCTGGCGTGGGACCACCGGGTGGTCGATGGCGCGTCGGCGGCGCGTTTCAACGCCTATCTGGGCGCTATATTGGCGGACTTCCGCCGCACGATGCTCTGAAGAGCGCGCCGTGCTCTACCGTGACGGCGAATCCGGAGTGATCGAAAAAAAATGACAACTGTTGTGGTGGTTAAGAAAGCCGGGCAGATCGCGATAGCGGCGGACACACTGGTGACTTTCGGCGATACGCGCCTGGCCAACCGGTACGAAGACAACACCAAGGTGTTCAAGATCGAAACCGACGCAGGCCCGAGCTACGTGGGCATGGCCGGCACGGTCGCGCACTTTCCGGTGCTGCGCAAAGCCATCAGCTCGATGCCGCGTGAAATCCTCAAGCTGGGCAGCAAGGACGACGTGTTCGACACTTTCACCAAGCTGCATCCTTACCTGAAGGAAAATTTCTTCCTGCAGACCAAGGAGGAAGACAGCGATCCCTACGAATCCAGCCAGTTCAGCGTGGTGATTGCCAACGCCACCGGCATCTACGGCTTGTACAGTTACCGCGAGGTGTTCGAGTTCAAGGAGTTCTGGGGCATCGGCTCCGGACGCAGCTTTGCCCTCGGCGCCATGCACGCGCTCTACGCGAAGGCCAAGACCGCACGCGAGGTGGCCGAGGCGGGCATCGCCGCGGGTTGCGAGTTCGACCGCAACTCCGCCGCGCCGGCCGACGTGTTCACCATGAAGATGAAAGAGCCGAAATGAAAGTCAGGGCATGACTCTCATCGACGTCAAGGTGCCGGACATCGGCGATTTCAAGGATGTCGCGGTCATCGAACTGCTGGTCAAGCCCGGCGACACCATCAAGGCCGAGCAGTCGCTCGTCACGGTGGAAAGCGACAAGGCTTCGATGGAGATTCCTTCGTCGCACGCGGGCGTGGTGAAGGAGTTGAAGGTCAAGCTGGGGGACAAAGTGAGCGAAGGGTCTGGGCTGCTGACGCTCGAGTCCGACGCCGCGGCCGTCTCTTCTTCTTCCCCTCCCCCTCCGGGGGAGGGCAGGGTGGGGGCAGG
>JAQGMT010000150.1 GCA_028292185.1 Ramlibacter sp.
TACTGGATTGCCTCATCGTCGGCGGCGGCCCGGCTGGGCTCGTCGCAGCGGTGTATCTCGGCCGGTTTCGGCGCCGGGCGCTGCTCGTCGACGAGGGCGCCAGCCGCCTGGCGATGATTCCCAAGTCACGCAACGTGATCGGGTTTCCAGACGGCATCGCGGGTACGGAATTGCTGGGGCGGATGCGCTTGCATGCGGCGAACTTCGGCACGCCATTGCAGGCGGGCCGCGTCGATGAATTGCGGCAGTTGGAGTACGGTGACTTCGAAGCCGTCATGGGCTCGCAGCGCCTGCGCGCGCATACGGTGCTGCTCGCTACCGGCGCGCGCGACCTGGAGCCCGAGGTCGGCGGCCTCGCCGCATCGCTGAAGGCCGGTGTCGTGCGTTACTGCCCGGTGTGCGACGGCTATGAAACCAGGGGAAGGCGCGTGGCGGTGCTGGGCCGCGAAATTCACGGCTTGCGCGAGTCCGCATTCCTGGCCGGCTTCGAAGGGCAGGTCACCTGGCTTTCGATGGGTTCACAGCAGGCGGTTGCGCAGCGCGACCTGCTGCGCCTGCAGCAACTCGAGGTACGCATTGCCGATGGCGAGCCGCGCCACGTCCATTGCGACCCCGGCGGTGAAGTCACCGTGGAAATGCAGGATGGCAGCCGCTTGACCTTCGACATGCTGTATCCCGCCTTCGGCTTGAAGCACGCGTCGCACCTTGCCACCGGCCTGGGCGCGCGAGCGAACGAACTGGGGCAGCTGCTGGTGGACGAGCATTGCCAGACCAACGTGCCCGGCCTCTACGCCGCCGGCGACGTGGTCGCCGGCTTGAACCAGATCAACGTGGCTGCCGGCCACGCCGCCATCGCCGCAACCGCGATCCACAACAGCCTCGTCACTCCTGCGCGCGCGACATCGAAGGCGAGGAGCGGTTCCCGCTTCAGTCCTTGACGATGTCGGCGCCGCGCTGCGACAGCAGTTCGCGCAGCACCGAGCGGTGGCAGTGGTTCTCGTCCTCGCAATAGCAGCCCAGCGAGAACGAAGTCTGGTGCGACAGCGCGGCCAGCAGGTCCAGCACGCGGCTGGCATCGGGCTGTTTCATCTCGCTTTGGAATTTGCGTTTGAAGCGGGCCCAAGATTGGCCGTCCTGCGCGGCCTGGCCTTCGGCCATCAAGGACGCGCTGGGTGATAGATTGGGCAGCCAGGTGTCGTAGAAATCGCGCTGGGCGAATTGCGCCTTCGGCACGCCGCGCGGCGGCCGGCGCACCGTTCCGAGCCGCAGCCCTTCGCCCTTGGCGCGCGCGGTTCCCAAACGAACGATGCGTATGCTCATCGCGCTCTCCTGTGATGCTGGCACAGCATAACGGCGCCGGCCAGCGCCCTCTACGCCGCGGACACCATGACTCGAAGCGCCCCCGGCCGGATGCGATAGTGCAAGGGAGTCTGCAGGGTCGTCACCTCACCATCGGTGGCGACGCGCATCCGGCGGTGCCGCGTGTTCACCACCAGTACCTTGGCGGTGAGCATGTCGAAATCGTCCGCTTGCCGCAGACGCCCGAAGAGTGCGCGCAGTGCCAGGCGAAACAGGCCGAAGCGGCCGGTGCGCTGCGTTACGTACAGGCTCAGCTCGCCGCCGGACAGAGAGCTGCGCTCGCCGATCTCGAATCCTTCCATGCGGTATTCGTTGTTGCCGATGAAGACGAAGGCGCTGCGCCGCTCCAGGGGCTTGCCATCGACGTCCAGCTGCAGCGAAAGCACCGGGTAGCGCTGCGCCGCGTGCACAGACGCGGCGAGCAATGCCGCCCATTTGCCGCGGCCCAGGCGCTGGCGCTGGCGCTCGCGGTCCAGCACGATGTCCGGATACAAGCCCAGGCTCGAGTTGTTGATGAACAGGCGCTCGTTGACTTCGCCCATATCGACCGCCAGCTCGCGGCCGTGCGCGATCACGTCGATGGCGCCGTCCAGCTCCAGCGGAATGCCGAGGTCCTTCGCGAAATGATTGAGGGTGCCCATGGGCAACACCCCGAGCTGCACGCCCGTGTCGGCGAGGCACGATGCGACGCCACTGACGGTGCCGTCGCCGCCGCCCGCGACGATCATCGAAGCACCGTCTTGCACCGCCTGTTTGGCCGCGGCCAGCAGTTGCTCGCCGCTTTGCGCCAGCGTGACCCGCGCCTCGATGCCGCGGTCGCGGAATTTGTTTTCGATATCGGCCGGCCAATCCTGCGGACAGCCCTGGCCGGCCGTCGCGTTGATCAGCACCGGGACGCAGCCGCCCTGGGCTTGCGTCATCGCGCCTGCTCCGGGCGCGATCGGGTGGTCAGCTGCCAGGCGGCGACACATAAGCCGACCCAGCCGGCTCCCTGCGCCGCGGCGGCAAGCACATCGCTCAGGTAATGCAATCCCAGCACCATGCGCGACCAGCCGGTGAGCACAATCATGGCCGCCGCCAACACGCAGGCTGCGGCCCGGCGGCCCGGCCGCCTCTCCCAGGCAAACCACAAGAGCAACACGAATCCCCACCAGACGGTTGCCCCCGCGGTATGCCCGCTGGGAAAACTGTAGCTGGCCAGCGTCACCGTGGCTGAATCGAAGGAAGGACGGGTGCGCTGGAATAGCTGCTTCACCAACCCGTTCAGGAGCAGGCCGCCCGGTACGCACAACGCGAGCAGCGGCAACCATTCCCGCTGGCGGCAGGCGACCAGTGCGGCGGCGGCGGCAAGCGCCAACAGGCAAATGCCCAGCGTGCTGTGCAGGTGCGAAACGGCGGTCGCCAGTGTGGTGAATGCGGGCTGTGCGTGAACATGAAACCAGAGGCTGATGGGGATGTCTGCGCGCGTGAGCGGCCCGTGCCAGCGCAGGTCGCTCGCAAGCTCGGCGAATGCCGCAAGGCAGGCGGCCACCCAGGCAAAGGCAATTGGCGCGCGCAATCGGGGAAGTGGAAGTGTGCGCATCGATCAGTCGATGTCGGCCAGCACGCGTGCGTAGCGCTGCCTGCTCCAGTAGGCGCCCGCCCAGTCCACCAGCACCACGATGCGATTGCGAAAGCCGATCAGGAAATAGATGTGCGCGAACAACCAGAACAGCCAGGCGAAATAACCGCTGAACCGGAAGTGGCCTAAGGATGTTGCCAGGTCCACCACCGCGGCATTGCGGCCGATGGTGGCGAGATTGCCCCAGTCGCGATAGCGAAACGGCAAGGTGGCTTGTCCGGCCAGGCGCCGCAGGATGTTGGCGGCGGCCGTCCGCCCCATCTGCTTGGCGGCCGGTGAGACGCCCGGCACATCGCGCGCCGCGTGTCCTTGAAGATAGCTTTTCGCCGCGGCCAGATCGCCGAGCACGCTGATTTCAGGATGGCCCGGCAAGCTCAGGTCGGGCAGCACCGCGACCCGGCCGCCGCGGTCGGTCTGCGTGCCAGCGGCCTGCGCCAATTGCGCCCCCAGTGGCGAAGCGGCGACGCCGGCGGCCCAGATCACGCAGCGCGATTCGATGCGGTAGTTCTCGGTGCCGTCAGCCGCTTTGACTTCCACATGCGAGCCGTCGATGTGCGTCACGCGGGCGCCGGTGCGCACCTGCACGCCGAGTTTTTTCAATTGCTGCGCGGCGCGTTCGCTCAGGCTTTCGGGCATCGCTTGCAGCACGCGCGGGCCGCCCTCCAGCAACACGATGTGGGCGCTGGACGGATCGATGCGCCGGAATTCCCCGGCCAGGGTGTCGTGGGCGATCTCGGTCAATGTGCCGGCCATTTCGACGCCCGTGGGCCCGCCGCCGATCACGACGAACGTGAGCCAGCCGGCGCGCGCCTGGGGGTCGGCTTCCTTTTCCGCCGCCTCGAACGCCAGCAGGATTCGCCGGCGGATTTCGAAAGCATCGTCCAGCGTCTTCAGGCCCGGCGCGAACGGCGCCCATTCGTCGTGGCCGAAGTAGCTGTGGGTGGAGCCCGTCGCCACGATCAGGTGGTCGTAGGGCAGGGCGGCTCCGTCATTCAGCAGCACTTGCCTGGCTTGGGCATCGATGGTCGCCGCCTCACCCAGCAAGGTGGTGACGTTGGCCTGCTTGCGAAAGAGATGGCGCACCGGCGCGGCGATGGCGGGAGCGGAAAGGCCGGCGGTCGCCACCTGGTAGAGCAGCGGCTGGAACAGGTGATGGTTGGTCCGGTCCACCAGGGTGACCTCTACAGGCGCATCGCGCAAGGCGCGGGCGGCTTCGAGTCCGCCGAAGCCGCAGCCGATGATGAGGACGCGGGGTTTGCCCATGCAACGATTATGCGAGCGAAGGCACAATCAACGGGTTCAAAAAGGAGACCTCATGTTCCCCACCGCGATCGCCGGCAGCCTGCCCAAGCCGGCCTGGCTGGCCGAAACCCAGAAACTTTGGCCCCAGTGGAAAGCGCAAGGCGACGAGTTGCGCCAGGCCAAGGCCGATGCCACGCTGTTGTGGATCAAGGCGCAGGAGGATGCCGGGCTGGACATCGTGGGTGACGGCGAACAGTCGCGCCAGCACTTCGTGCACGGCTTCCTCGAGCAGGTGGAGGGCATCGACTTCGAGCACAAGGTGAAGATGGGCATCCGCGACAACCGCTATGACGCGATGGTGCCGCAGGTGGTGGCGCCCTTGAAGCTGAAGGGCAGGGTCCACGCGTTCGAAGCCCAGCTGGCGCGCGCCCACACCACGCGCAAGCTCAAGTTCACGCTGCCCGGCCCGATGACGATCGTTGATACCGTGGCCGACCATTACTACAACGACAAGGTGAAGATGGCGTTTGCCTTCGCCGAGCTGCTCAACCAGGAAGCGCTGGCCTTGCAGGCCGACGGCGTGGACATCATCCAGTTCGACGAGCCGGCGTTCAACGTCTACATGAAGGACGCCGCCGATTGGGGCGTGAAGGCCCTCGAGCGGGCGGCGCAGGGCCTGACCTGCACGACCGCCGTGCACATCTGCTATGGCTACGGCATCAAGGCCAACGTGGATTGGAAAAACGCGCTGGGGCAGGAATGGCGGCAGTACGAGCAGGTGTTTCCCGCGCTCGCCGCCAGCAAGATCGACCAGGTGAGCCTGGAGTGCTTCCACTCGCACGTGCCGCCGCAGCTGATGAAGCTGCTGGAGGGCAAGGACGTGATGGTGGGCGTGATCGACGTCGCCAGCGATGTGATCGAAACGCCCGAGCAGGTGGCCGACACCATCGGCGCTGCCTTGCAGCACGTGGCCAAGCAACGCCTGATCCCGTGCACCAACTGCGGCCTGGCGCCGATGGACCGCGAGGTTGCGCTGAAGAAGCTGCAGGCTTTGGCGCAAGGCGCGGCGCTGGCGCGCAAACGGTACGCCTGATGGCCAGGTTGAACGCGCGGGCCCTGGCGCGGCTGCGCGCCGGGATGCAGGCGCACATCGACCAGGGACGCCTGCCCGGCGCCATCGTCGCCATCGCGCTCGGCGGGCATGTGGAGCTGTTCGACGCGCTGGGACAGCGCGACGCCGCAAACAATGCCCCGATGCAGGACGATTCGATCTTCCGCATCTACTCCATGACCAAGCCGCTGGTGTCGCTGGCCGCGCTGATGCTGGTGGAAGAAGGCCGCCTGCAGCTGGTGGACCCGATCGCGAAATACCTGCCGGCGCTCTCCGGCTTGCAAGTCGGTGTGGAGGAGGGCGGCGGCGTCCGGCTGGAGCCTGCGCGCAGGCAGCCGACGCTGCACGACCTGCTGCGCCATACCTCGGGTTTCACCTACGGCTTCACAGGTGACAGTGCGGTGCAGCGCCAGTACCAGGCGGCCGACCTGGGGCAGCGCTCGCGCAGCAGCACGCAGTTCTGCGAAGCCTTGGCGAAGCTGCCGCTGGCCCATCAGCCCGGCAGTTGCTGGCAGTACAGCCACAGCACCGACGTGCTCGGTGCGTTGCTCGAAGTGGTGGCGGGCCAGTCGCTGGGCACGCTGCTCGCCGAGCGCATCCTGGCGCCGCTGGGCATGAAGGACACCGGGTTCGCCGTTCCCCGCGAGCAATGGCATCGCATCGCCGAGCCGTTCGCCAAGGACCCGGACAGCGGCGAGGCGGTCGTGATGATGAACGCCCGCGAAGTGCCGGCATTCGAATCGGGCGGCGGCGGCTTGGTGTCCACCGCCGGCGACTACATCCGGTTCCTGCAGCTCATGCGTAACGGCGGCTCGCTCGCGGGCACGCGCCTGGTGTCGCGCAAGACCATCGAATGGATGACCGCGGATCACCTCGGCGACATCCCGGCCTACGGCGACCTGCTGATGCCCGGCTATGGCTTTGGGCTGGGCTTTTCGGTACGCATGCAAACGGGCCTGGCGCCCCTGCCGGGTTCGGTCGGGCAGTACTTCTGGAGCGGCGTTGGCGGGACCCTGTTCTTTGTCGATCCGGCGGAAGACTTGTTTGCACTGCTGCTGACGCAGGCGCCCAACCAGCGGATTTTCTTCCGCCATTTGTTCCGCCACCTGGTCTACGCCGCGCTGGATTGAGAGGCTGGCGGCATTTTGCCCGCATTCGCCGCGCATCCTCGGCGCTCCGGACGCGTGGCAGTGAAAATCCCGACGGCAAAATACGCGGGCGGTGCTAGGCTGACCACATGAAGGATACGCAAGGCGCAGTTGGGCAAGAAGCCGGCCACCGTCACGGCGAGGCGCCGTGGAAACATGACGGCGTGCGCGTCGTCCCCGGCGGCCAGCTCGACGCGAACACGGCGCAGACGCCCGGCATGGACCGCCGCGCCGCGATCAATTTGGCCCGCGTCGGCGCCCAGAAGCTGTGGGCCGGCACGGTCACCATCCACGCCAACGCCAAGACCGGCGCACATCATCATGGTCACCTGGAGAGCGTGATCTATATCGTCAAGGGACGCGCGCGGATGCGCTGGGGCGAGCACCTCGAGTTCACCGCCGAAGCCGGCCCCGGCGACTTCATTTATGTCCCGCCTTATGTGCCGCACCAGGAGATCAATGCCAGCGCGAGCGAGGCGCTCGAATGCGTGCTGTGCCGCAGCGACGGCGAAGCGGTGGCGGTGAACCTGGACATCGAGCCCGCGGAGCAACCCGAACAGGTCCTGTGGGTGGATCCCACCCACCCGCGTGGCGGCGTTTAGGGAGAGGCAGCAGTGAGCATGAGCGACGTCGCGGTCCTGGTGGTCGACGACAACCCCGATCATCGGGAGTTGACGCGGCTGGCCTTGTGCGAATGCTGCGACCCGGCCCGGGTGGCCACGGCCGCGGACGGCGCCGACGCGCTGGATTACCTTTTCGGGCAGGGCGCGCACGCGGGCCGCGACCCCCGCAAGCAGCCCCGGTTGGCCATCATCGACATGGAGCTGTCGCAGATGGGCGGCCTCGAAGTGCTCAAGGCCATTCGCGCCCATCCGGCGACACAGGCCTTGCCGGTGGTCATGGTTTGCACGTCCAGCGAAAAGGCCGAACTAGACAGCTGCTATGCGGCCGGCGCGAACAGCGTCGTGCGCAAGAGCCTGGACTACGAGGAACTGCGCCGCAAAATGCGCCGGGTGTACGAGTTCTGGGTGACGGTGAACGAGGCGAACCGCAACTCGCGCGTGTAGTCTTTCAGCGGCCGAGTCGGCCCTTCCCTACAGGCGTCGGCAATCTCTGCTTACAGCTCTCACCTTGGCCTACAGGGCTGCGGCTCTTCCTTGGTTAAAAGAAGGCATGAACACAAAACTGCGGCATGCAGACCGATAGGCTCATCGCCCTGTGCGCGGTGGGTGTGGTGGGCGTTGCCAGCCTCGGCGCCGCGCTGCTGGCCGGTCGGCACGAGCCGTCCGACGCCGTCGTCGCGGGCGTCGGGCAGGTCAACACCTCGGGCGATGCGAAGGAAGTGGTGACCGCCCCGCCTTTGAAAGCGGCGCCCGGCAGCCCTGCGCGCAATTTCGCCGACGCCGGCCAAGGGCCCGCAACCAATGCGATGGGCGCCGGCCGGGCGTGCCCCGATTGCGGCGTGGTGCAGATGGTGGTGGCCGTCTACGAGCATGGCCAGCCCCGCGCGAACGGCTACCAGATGCACATTCGAATGGATGACGGCAGCATTCGCACGGTCCAGCAGCGCGGCGCGCTGGCCCCCGGCTCCAGGGTCATGGTCGAGGGCGAGACGGTTCGCATATTTTCCGAGCCGAGTCGTCCGGGTTGAGCGGCCGCAGTTCTTTCGCGCTTGTGCTGTAATAAATCCGGAGGGATTCGACGGAAAAAGATGGCCTGCGCCCGAGCCTGGCGCGGGCGCCTGCCACCAACAGAGAGGAGGCTTTCAGCATGCCCGCGTTCCCTTCATCGGCTGCCAGCGGTCTGGCCGCCGCGTCCGGCGCAACGCCGCTCGGACAGCGCTTCGCACGAGTGCGCGAGCACAGCGTCAAGCTTGCGGCGCCGCTCTCGGCGGAGGATCAATGCATCCAGTCGATGCCCGACGCGAGTCCCACCAAATGGCACCTCGCCCACACCAGCTGGTTCTTCGAGGCCGTGGTGCTGGTTGCGCATCTGCCTGGCTACCAGCCGTTCGACCCGCGCTTCTCGCACCTCTTCAATTCCTACTACGAAGCGCTCGGCCCGCGTCACCCGCGGCCGCAGCGCGGCCTGCTTACCCGGCCCAGCCTGGCCCAGGTGCACGCCTTTCGCGAACATGTGGACCGCGGCGTCCAATGCCTGCTGGCCGATCCGGGGCGCTGTGACTGGCAGGTTGCCGCGGCTCTGCTCGAACTGGGGCTGAACCACGAGCAGCAGCACCAGGAGCTGATGCTCACCGACATCCTGCATGCTTTTTCCTGCAATCCCCTTCTGCCGGCTTGCCAGCCGACGGAAACGCCGGTGCTGCGGCTGGCGGCGACGACAACGCAATTGCGATGGATTGAGATGCCGGGCGGCGTCGTGCAGGTCGGGCATGACGGGCAGGGCTTCGCATTCGACAACGAATCGCCGCGCCATGCGGTGCTGCTCGCGCCTTACCGCATCGCCGACCGGCTGGTGACCTGCGGCGAGTATGCGCAGTTCATCGCCGATGGCGGCTACGAACGCGCCAGCCTGTGGTTGTCGGACGGCTGGACGGCCGCACAGGCGAACGGGTGGCAGCACCCTGTGTATTGGATTGCGCCCGGCGATCCGCGCGCGCC
>JAQGMT010000185.1 GCA_028292185.1 Ramlibacter sp.
GCCAGAGCGTGGGCCACTGCAGCCAAGGTCCGCATCGAGCATGGCACGATGGCCATGCCGTCGCAGCGGAACGAGCCGCTGGCGATCGCAGCGCCGACGTCCCGCACGTCATGCAGGCAGTGCGCGAGCGCTTCGACGGCCCCCCGCTCCATTCCCGTCTCGAGCTCGAGGTTGAGCCAGCCGGCATCGGAGACGACCAGATGCGACTCGATGCCGCCGGCCTGCCGCAGCGCGCGCAGCAGCCGAACGGCGTAGGTCGCGCCACTCGCGCCGGAGACCCCGATGACGATCCGCCGGGCCGTAGCCGGATGCGCATCCATGAGTTCAGCGACTGTCGTCGCCATGCCGCGGGCCGACACCCGGCCGTTGCGCAGCAGGCGCAAACTTCGCCAGCACGGCTGCGGGTGACCACTGCGCCGCGTCGAACACCGGCAGTTCGAGGGCGTCCAGCGTGTTCTTCACCACCAGGCCCAGTTCGGTGTCGCCTTCGGTGGAAAGCCGGCGACTGAAGAAGAGCGTGTCCGGGTCCTCGCGGCGCTGCGCGAGTTGCAGGAAATCGTAGGCGTTGGCGCTGACGGTGAGATCGGCCTGAGCGCCCGCGCTGCAGGCTGCGAATCCGTTGCCCACCCAGGTGAAGTCGAACGTCAGGCGCGCGTCGCGCACATGGATGCGCAACTTGCGGCCTTGCAGCAGCTGACGCACGTCCGGCGGCAACTTCGGTGCCAGCGCGAAATTCAGCGCGCCTGCCAGCAGCGCGGAGCCGGGATACTTTGGCAGGCGGGCGAGCAACGCGCCGAGCGCGGACGGCAGCGCATGGGAGACGGTGGCAGCCGGTTCCATTGCTCAGGCCAGTCCAAGTTGGGCCAGACCCGCTTTGCCGTGCCAATAACCGTTGCACTCCGCGCCGGGCATCAGCGGCAGCAGGCGGGCCCGCGCGTCTTGCGGCGCCAGCGCTTGCGTGCGCGCCTGGTCGAAGATCGACACGACAGCCAGCGTGCCGTTGGACTGCGGGCTGATCCGCACCGCGTCCACACCCAGCGCGCGCATGTCGTCCAGCGCGTCAACCAGGTTGTACACGCGTGCCGATTGGGTCTGGATGCCATTGAGCACCAGGAATTCCTCGCTCTCGCGCGTCTTGAGCAGCAGGCCGTCCGGGTGATCCGCACAGGCGAACTGGCAATCGTCCTTGGGCAGGTTGCGGTGGCGCGCCGTAAAGCAGCGCGCGGAAAAAGCCAGCGGCATGCGGCCATACGCGAACACCTCCGTCTGCAAACCGGCGGGGCGGCCTTGTTGCAGCAGCGACAGGTCGTCGCGTTTGATTTCCAGTGGCGGGACCCAGCGCACCGCGCCGAGCCCGACCATCCATTCCAGCGACGGCAAGTTGTACAGGTTCAGGTGCGGTCCGGCGACGAACGGAATCTTGCCGGCGAGGCAATGCACCGCGCCCATGTCATTCGCTTCGACCATGAACTCGCCGTTGGCCACAATCTTTTTCATCGCGCTCACGTCACTGCCGGACTCCAGCAGCACCTGCGTCGACAGCACGACTTCCTTGCCTGCTTCGCGCAGCATGGCGCCGATCTCCAGCCAGTCGGGCAGGCGCATCTCGTGGCGGCGCGAGCACACGGTCTCGCCGAGATAGACGATGTCGGCGGCGGACGCGGCGGCACTCTCGTAGAAGCGAAACAGCGTATTGCGCGGCCAGTAGTAGAGGACCGGGCCAAGGGCGATCTTCATCGGGTGACTCCGGGCGGGCCTATTTCCACGGCCGATGGTAGGCGCCCAGCGTGTGCTGCTGGCCTTCGGCGACCTGGTCCAGCGCTGACATCCATGAGCGCTTGGGCGCGTAACGCTGCGGGTTGGCCGCGCATTGATCGATGGCCTCGCGCCAGACGCGCGTCACTTGGGCCACGTACACAGGGCTGCGCTGGCGCCCCTCGATCTTGATTCCACGCACGCCCATTTTCATGAGCTGGGGCAGCACCTCCAGCGCATTGAGGCTGGTCGGCTCCTCGATCGCGTAATAGTTGCTCTCGCCCGCCGCGTCGAACCTGCCCTTGCACAGGGTCGGGTACCCGGCGTTCTCGCGGTCGCTGTAGCGGTCGATGAGCACACCGTTCAGCCGCGATTCAAGGCCCTGCGGGGTCTGCTTCCAGCGCACTGCCTTGGCCGGCGAACACACACCGTGCGTGTTGGGCGACTCGCCGGTCACGTACGAGGACAACGCGCAGCGGCCCTCCACCATCACACACAGGCTGCCGAAGCCGAACACCTCGATCTCCACCGAGACTTTTTCGATCAATTGCTGCACCTGCGCGAGCGAGAGGACGCGAGGCACGACCGCGCGTACGATGCCGAACTGCTCGCGGTAGAAATTGATCGCTTCGTGGTTGGTCGCCGACCCCTGCACCGACAAATGCAGCCGCAGCTGCGGATGATGCGCGTTGGCATACTGCATCAGCCCCGGGTCGGCCAGGATCACCGCGTCGACGCCGAGATCCACCGCGCGATCCATTGCGCTGCGCCACAGGCCCGGGTTTGCGGCCTGCGGATAGGTGTTCAGGGCCATGAACACCTTGCGGCCGCGTTCGTGCGCGTACTTCACGCCGAGCGCAATTGAGGTCTCGTCGAAATTGAGCCCCGCGAAATTGCGCGCATTGGTCGCGTCGCGCAGGCCAAGATAGACGCAGCTCGCGCCGTAATCCACCGCGGAACGCAGTGCCGGCAAGCTGCCGGCCGGGCAGACCAGCTCCGGGGGCACAGCGGGGGCAGGGAGGGAATTCAAGGTCCAGACATTACCGCGCGGACGCAGCGCGTACTCTGATCCTCGTCAAGGGATCACGCATTGAGAGGCACCGTCCACTCTGACCGTGCGCGCCCTCCGCAACAAATCGCGACCGGAAGAGCAGCGAAGTTCAGCAGAATCACGCAATGCTGCTGCAAGTTGCCGAAGCCACCGCGGGCCTGATCTTGGCGGCGATCACGTTGCGCGACGTGTTCGACACCGTCGTGGTACCGGGCCGCTCGCGCGGCTCGCTCAGGGTTTCACGCCGGCTCGTGTTCGGTGCGCTTGCCTTGTGGAAGGCGGTGCGGCGCGCGCCCATCGGCACGGGCTTTGCGCCAGTCGTTCTGGTTGCCTCATTCGCAACATGGATGCTGCTGCTGATCCTGGCTTTTGCTTGCATGGTGCTCTCGGCTTCCGCCAGCTTCGCGCCCGCACCGGATTCGTTCGGCGAGGCGATGTACATCGCGGCCAGCGCCATGTCCACCACCGGCACTGGAGGCCGTAAAGTTGAAGGCTTCGCGGCCCTGATCGCGTCGGTGGCGGGGTTCACCGGACTGGCGGTCATGACTCTCGCGGTCACCTACCTGCTCGAGGTCCAGGGCAACATTGCCGCCCGTGACAAGCGCGTGCTGCAGATGATCACCGCGGCGGGCGATCCGCCAAGCGCACTGGCCCTGCTCCAACGCTACGCGAAGGTGGGTGCGGCCGGCCGCCTGGACGAGGTCGCATTTCACGCTCGCGACTGGTGTGCCGATGTGATGCAAAGCCATCTGAGCCACCCGTCCCTGATCTACTTCCGCAGCGCCGGCACCGGCGCGGGCTGGCCGGCGGTGCTGGGGGCGCTGATGGATCTTGCACTCATCCTGGAGTTGCTGCTGGACGAGCCAGATCCGCTCGGCCCGGCTCTTCTCATGCGAGACGAGGCTGCGCGCCTGGCGAACGGCATACTGGAGATGCTGTCGCTGCAACCGGTCCGACCGCGCACCAGCGAGTCGGAGGTGCGGCAGCTGTGCGACGCCCTGGCCACCGCAGGCTACTGCGTCAAGCAGCCGTGCGGCATCGACGCCTTCATCACCACGCGAAACGAATTGCTTGGCGGCGTTGCGGCATTGGCCGAACATCTGGGCGCGCCGCAGGCTCCGCTCGTCAGGCGAAGCTGAATTGCGATCAGGAGGACGCTCGCCCAAGCCTCTGTGCCCCGCCGTTTGCAGGCGCACGGCGTGTGCGGCCCGGCAGCAGCCCGAGGAGCCCGCAGGCAGACTTGACGGTCAAGATGAAGAGCGGCGGGGACGCCTCTGACTTGAGCAACTCGAAGCCTATCTCCACATAGGGGCTGGTGATCGACAGTTGGCTGTTCGCAGCTTGGAAGGCAAAGCACATGAGGAATTCGCAGTCATGACGCCG
>JAQGMT010000132.1 GCA_028292185.1 Ramlibacter sp.
GCCCAGCTGTGGAACAGCGCGCCGGTGGCTTGAGATATGGCTTGCATGCTTAGAACCAGTCGAGCAGCACGCTCGTTTGCATTGGAATGTTCAGCGCCCAGGCGAACGACAGCCACAGCGCGATGCCACCACCGGCGCAGATCAGCAGCATGTTGCGATTGATGGGCGCGCCGCCGTAAGCCGCGACGGCGCCGAGCAGCACCGCGGTGGCGACCATGTAGCCAAGATACGGCGCCAGCACCACATAGCCGGCGAGGATGCCGAGCAAGGCCAGCGCCTTGATGTGCGGATTGTTCTTCCAGCCGGTGGGTGCGTCGTCTTCGGGCACTGCTTCGAGCGGCCTTGCGCCGGGCACAGGCGCCGCAAAGCTCACGCTGCGCAGGCACAGCAGCAGGCCGAGCGCCGCCATCACGTAGCCCAAGACCCTGGGGATGCCACCAGGTCCGGTGGCATCGGACAACATGCTTTCCTGGATGCCCGAGGCCACATACAACCAGGCGCCCGCCAATGCGATGGCGCCGACGCCCAGATAGAAATCACCGCGCTGCTGCAACTTCATTTCACCACCCCGAGTTCTCTCAGGGTCTGCGTGACTTCGGCGGCGAACTGGGTGGTGAACGCCATGGCTTCCTTGTGCGGCAGGAAGTTGGGGATCAGGTTGCTTTCGGTATAGCTCTTCTTGAACGCCGGGTCGGCCATGGCTTTCTTCAGCCCGGCATCCAGCGCATCGGCGGCTTCAGGCGAGATGCCTTTGGGCGCGGCAAGGCCGCGGAACTTGTGGACCACGATGTCCACGCCTTGCTCCTTGGCGGTCGGCACCTTGGGCAGCATGTCCAGGCGCTTGTCCGAGAGGGCCGCCAGGATGCGGATCTTGCCGGCCTCCAGCTGGCCGCGTACTTCCTCGACTTCGCCCATGCCGATATCGAGCGTGCCATTGAGCACATTGATCATCATGTCGCCGCCGCCCTCGTGCGGCACGACGATGGCTTTGACGCCGGCTTTGCGCGACATGCGTTCCAGGGTGATGCGCTCCAGCGACGCCGGGTTGGACGCGCCCCAGCGCGACTTGCCCGGATTGGCGCGGGCGTGATCGATCAGGTCTTTCAGGTTCTTGTAGGGTGACTCGGCGCGGGTGTACAGAACGTTCGGATCTTCGAACAGCACCGCCACCGGTTCCAGCGCGGTGTAGCCCACTTCCGGCTTGGACATCAGCGTGGTCTGGATGTAGGTGGGCGTCGTCGCGTAGAAGATGCTGCCATCGGGCTTGCCCTTGGCGACGAAGGCGACCGCTTTTGCGCCGCTGCCGCCGGTGACGTTCTCCACCGCGAAGTTCACGTTCATCGCCGGGCCCAGGTACTTCACCAGCTCGCGCAGGAACACGTCGCTGCCGCCGCCGGGGCTGGAGTGCGTGACCAGGGTGACGTTCTTGTGCGGGTACGGCTTGGCTTGGGCGTAGGCGGCGGACATGCCGGTGCAAGCCAGCGCCAAGCCGATGAAGGCTGCTTTGAGCGCGATCGATTTCATCTGGTCTCCTGGGGTGGAAGAAGCGGTGCGACCCGCATCTTAAGCGGGTGGCCCCAGCCATCACCCCCGGAAAACTACGCGGAGCCGGCGGTGGAACAGAACAATACCGCACCATAATCGCTCAACGCATTGACTACGAGAGGGCACGATGCTCACGCTGGTTCTGGGGCTGTTTCTCTTCCTGGGCATCCACTCGACGCGCATCGTCGCGGATGGCTGGCGCACCGCGACGATAGCCAAGATCGGGCCGCTGCCCTGGAAGGGGCTGTACGCGGTGCTTTCGCTGCTGGGCTTCGTGGTGCTGGTGTGGGGCTTTCGGATGGCGCGCCAGGACACGCTGGTGCTGTGGGTCTCGCCGGGCTGGATGAAGCACGTGACGGCGGTGCTGATGATGGTGTCGTTCATCCTGCTGGCGGCCACCTACATTCCGCGCAACTCGATCAAGGCGCGGCTGCATCACCCGATGGTGCTGGCCGTGAAGGTGTGGGCCTTCGGGCACCTGCTGTCCAACGGCGTCGCCGCCGACGTGTTGCTGTTCGGCGCCTTCCTGGTCTGGGCCGCGCTGAGCTTTCGCGCAGCACGCCAGCGTGACCGCGCCAACCACACGCTCTACCCGCCCGGCAATGCGATCAGCACCAGCATCACGATCGCCGTGGGCCTGCTCGCCTGGTCGGTGTTCGCGTTGTTCCTGCACGGCCCCCTGATCGGCGTCCGGCCGCTGGGCTATTGACCACCGTCGCCGTCATCGACTTCGAGACCACCGGCCTGTCGCCGGCGATGGGTGATCGCGCGACCGAGATCGCGGTGGTGATCCTGGAAGGCGACCAGCTGGTGGATCGGTTCCAGAGCCTGATGAACGCCGGCGTGCACATCTCCGCCTTCATCGAGGCGTACACCGGCATCAGCAACCAGATGATCGCGACCGCGCCGCGCGCCGAAACCGTGATGGCCGAGGCCAGCCGCTTCGTCGCGGGACGGCCGATGGCCGCGCACAACGCGTCATTCGACCGGCGCTTCTGGATGGCGGAGATGCAGCGCGCCGATTGCGCCGCCGCCGAGCCGTTCGCCTGCACGATGTTGCTGTCGCGCCGTCTGTATCCGCAGGCGCCGAACTATCGGCTCGGCTCGCTGGCCAATTTTCATGCGCTGCCTTCAACGGGGCGGGCGCACCGCGCGATGGCGGACGCGGAAACGGCCGCGCACTTGTTGCGGCAGATCCGCAGCGATTTGCGTACTCACTTCGGCGTGACCGAGCCGCGCCACGAATTGTTGATGAAGCTGCAGGCCTGCACTCGCAAGGCGGTGCCGCGCGCCATCGAGCAACACCTCGCGGCCGCGTGAAGCGCCGTGACGCTCAGCCGTGGCGCAGGGCGGGCGAGTAGAGGTCGGCGAAGTCGAAGGGGCGTGCCAGCCCGAGCTCGGAGCCCTTGGGCCGGTAGCTGCCGTCGGCTTGCTTGACGAACAGCTGTTGTCCGCACAACAGGCGGCGCATCACGGGTTCCAGCTGGCCCAGGGTGCCTGGGCTGAGCCAGGCCGCGATCACGGTTCCTGCATCAAACGAATCTTGAACGTACTGCATGTCACTCCGGTGCAATCAGTGAAGCCGTCCCTGCGGCATTTATTTTGTTGCGGTGCACTAGCAGCGGATTGTGCGCGCCCGCGCGCGGCGAGCAAGTGAACAGCAGCACATTGCTGCCGAATCGGGTACTGCGGGAGGGAAATCGTTGTTTTCCCGGCACGAGGGGCCCGCGAAGGGGCCGTCCTTCAGAGCCCGCCGGGCACCTTGAAGCCCCAACTGCGCGCTGTCAACACCTTGTTGAGCTGTTCGAGCATGTTGGTCCAGCCTTGGCGCGTGCGCTCTTCGTTCGCCTCGGCGTCCTTGCCGACGCCCAGGTTGTGCGTGAGAACCAGCTCGGTGATGCTGACGCCGAGCGGCACGAAGTCCAGCGTCACGCGGGTCGGCGGGCTGGCCGACGGTTCCACATTGAAGTCGAAAGCAAGCCGGTTGGGCCGGTCGAGTTCGACATAAACGCCGCGATGCTGCGCCTCGTAGAAACTTTCGTCCGCATCCGCATGGGGCCGTCGATCGGTAACGGTGAAGCCGCCGCCCACCTCCGGTTCGATCTCGCAGGCCAGGACGTTGCCGGTGCGCGTTGCAAAAAGGAAGCGGCCGGCTTGCGACGGGGTGAGCCAGGCATCGAATACCTTGGCGGCGGGGATGTTGTAGCGATAGGTCGCGCGGACGATGACGGGGTCGGCCATTGGTCGTTTATCCGTTGGCACCGGCGCGCTGTCAAGCCCGGGCCTTTAAGAGTTTGCCCACTGGGCACCCAATGTGGCTGGGCCGCTAGCGATATTCCGGCAGTTCGATCTTTACTTCCAGCACTTCCAGGTTGTCCTGGCGCTCCAGGCTGACTTTAAGGTCCTGCGGCCCGATCTTGATGTACTTGGAAATCACGGCCACCAGTTCGCGCTGCAGCGCGGGCAGGTAATCGGGCTGGCTGGCGTGGCGGCCGCTGCGCTCGTGCGCCAGGATGATCTGCAGCCGCTCCTTCGCAACGCTGGCCGTCTTCTTCTTTTCGCCCAGCAGGAAAGACAGGAAGCTTCCCATGCTCACTTGCCTCCGAACAGGCGCTTGAACAGGCCCGTCTTCTGCGCATCGACGAAGCGCATCGGCTTGTCCTTGCCCAGAAAACGTTCGACCACGTCCTTGTACGCTTCGGAAACGTCGCTGCCTTTCAGGTGCACGGCGGGCGTGCCCTGGTTGGAAGCCTGCAACACCGATTCGCTTTCGGGGATCACGCCGATCAGCTTGATGCGCAGGATGTCCTGGATGTCCTCCAGCGACAGCATCTGGCCCTGGCCCACACGCGTGGGGTTGTAGCGCGTGATCAGCAGGTGCTCCTTCACCGGTTCCTTGCCGTCGATGGCGCGCTTGGTCTTGCTGGCCAGCATGCCCAGGATGCGATCGGAGTCGCGCACCGACGACACCTCGGGGTTGGTCACCACCAGCGCTTCGTCGGCGAAGTGCATGGCCATCAGCGCGCCGGTCTCGATGCCCGCGGGCGAATCGCAGACGATGTACTCGAACTCCATCTCGCCGAGGTCTTTCAGCACTTTTTCGACGCCGTCCTTGGTCAGCGCTTCCTTGTCGCGGGTCTGCGAAGCGGCCAGCACGAACAGGTTGTCGCACTGCTTGTCCTTGATCAGGGCCTGGTGCAGGTTGGCTTCGCCGTGGATCACGTTGATCAGGTCATACACCACGCGCCGTTCGCAGCCCATGATGAGGTCGAGGTTGCGCAGGCCGACGTCGAAATCGATGACCGCGGTCTTGTGGCCGGCCAGCGCCAGGGCCGAAGCGAAGCTGGCACTGGTGGTGGTCTTGCCGACCCCGCCCTTGCCGGAGGTCACGACGACGATTTGGGTCATCCGGATGCGATCCTGTGTGAGGTTTGAGTGAGGAAGGACGAGGCGGCCGCACGAGGCGCCGCGGCGGAGGGAATCAGTCGGCCAGCGCCTCGACGACGAGCGCGTCTCCGTCGAGCCGGACCTGCGCGGGCTTGCCGAGCACGTCGGCCGGGAGCGCCGTCTCGGTCGTGCGGTAGATGCCGGCGATCGCGACCAGCTGCGGCTCCATGCAGGTGCTGAAGATGCGCGCGCCGGCATGGCCCCGCGCGCCGGCGATGGCGCGGCCGCGCAGCGGCGCATAGACGTGGATGTGGCCGTCGGCGATGACCTCGGCACCGAAGTTCACCGCCGCCATCACGACCAAGTCGCCGCCGCGCGCATAGATCTACTGGCCGGAGCGCAGCGGCCGGTCGACGACGAGCGTGGGCGCGCTCAGCGGCGAAGCCGGCCCTGGAGCAGCGCTCCTGGGATCGGCGGCCTTCGGATCGGCAGCCTTGCCGGACCTTTGCGGCTCGGTTGACTTCGCATCCGACGCTGCCCGGCCGCGCGGCCCAC
>JAQGMT010000279.1 GCA_028292185.1 Ramlibacter sp.
GGCCACGCCGAATTCGTCGCTGATGCCGTTGCCGCCCAACATGTCGCGGGCCATCCGCGCGACATCCAGTGCCTTGCCGCAGGAGTTGCGCTTCATGATGGAGGTGATCTCCACTGAAGCGGTGCCCTCGTCCTTCATGCGCCCGAGCCGCAGGCACCCTTGCAGGCCCAGCGTGATCTCCGTCTGCATGTCGGCCAGCTTCTTCTGGATCAACTGGTTGGCTGCCAACGGCTTGCCGAATTGCTTGCGATCGAGCACGTACTGGCGCGCCCGGAACCAGCAATCTTCCGCCGCGCCCAGCGCGCCCCAGGCGATGCCATAGCGCGCCGAGTTGAGGCAAGTGAACGGGCCTTTGAGACCGCGCACCTCGGGGAACGCGTTCTCTTCGGGACAGAAGACTTCGTCCATCACCACTTCGCCCGTGATCGATGCGCGCAGTCCCACCTTGCCGTGGATGGCCGGCGCGCTGAGGCCCTTCCAGCCCTTTTCCAATACGAAGCCGCGGATCGCGCCTTCGTCGTCTTTCGCCCAGATGAGGAACACGTCGGCGATCGGGCTGTTGCTGATCCACATCTTGCTGCCCGACAGCTTGTAGCCGCCATCGACCTTCTTGGCCCGCGTGATCATGCTGCCCGGATCGGAGCCGTGATTCGGTTCCGTCAAACCGAAGCAGCCGATCGACTGGCCCGTGGCCAGCTTCGGCAAGTACTTTTGCTTGGTGGCTTCGTTGCCGAACTCGTAGATCGGCACCATCACCAGCGAAGACTGCACGCTCATCATCGAGCGGTAACCGGAGTCGACGCGCTCCACTTCGCGCGCGACCAGGCCATAGCAGACGTAGTTCAGGCCGGCGCCGCCGTAGGTTTCAGGAATCGTCGGGCCGAGCAGGCCCAACTCGCCCATCTCGCGAAAGATGGAGGGATCGGTCTTCTCGTGGCGGAAGGCCTCGAGCACGCGCGGCGCCAGCCGCTCCTGGCAGTAGGCAGACGCGGCGTCGCGCACGGCGCGCTCGTCGTCGGTGATCTGCTGGTCCAGCAGCAGCGGGTCGGCCCAGTTGAAAGATGCTTTGGCAGTGGCCATTGAAACTCCGTGATCTGATCAGTGAATGCCGGGGTTCACGGCAGCATGGCCGTGACTTCGATTTCGACCTTGGCACGATCTTCCATCAAAGCCGTCACTTCGACGGCGGTCATCGCCGCGTTGTACGCGCCGATGATTTCGCGGAACGCCTTGCCGATGTCTTTTGCCGCGGCAAGGTATTCGCGCTTGTCCGTGACGTACCAGGTCATCCGGACGATATTTTCAGGCACGCCGCCCGCTTCGCGAAGCACATCCGAGACATTCTGCAGCGCCTGCCTCGCCTGGGCCGCGAAGTCGTCGCTGTGGAACTCCCCCTGCGCGTCCCAGCCGATCATCCCGGCAATGAACAGCATCCGCCCGCTGGCGACCACACCGTTGGCATAACCCTTGGGACGCGGCCAGCCGGCCGGCAGGATCACTTTGGCGCTCATTTGATTTCCTTCAGCAATTCACGGGCGATGATCAGTTGCTGGACTTCGGTCGCCCCTTCGTAGATGCGCAAGGAGCGGATTTCGCGGTAGAGCCGCTCGACCGCTTGCCCGCTGACCACCCCCAAGCCGCCGAAGATCTGCACCGCGGCGTCGATCACCTGCTGCGCGCCCTCGGTGGCGCAGAGCTTGGCCATCGCGGCCTCGCGCGTGACGTTGCGGCCCTGGTCGCGTTCCCAGGCGGCGCGGTACACGAGCAAGGCCGAACTGTCGATGGTGGTGGCCATGTGCGCCAGCTTGGCCTGCGTGAGCTGGAAGTCCGCGAGCCTCTGGTTGAACATCTTGCGGGTGGTCGCCCGGCGCATCGCCTCGTCCATGGCGCGGCGGGCGAATCCGAGCGCCGCAGCGGCCACCGAAGTGCGGAACACGTCGAGCGTTCGCATCGCGATCTTGAAGCCCTCCCCCGCGGCGCCGATACGCTGGCTCAACGGCACACGGCAGCCGGTGAAGCGCAGGCGCGCCAATGGATGCGGCGCGATCACTTCGATGCGCTCGGCAATTTCGAGCCCGGGCGCCTGCGCATCGACGATGAATGCGGAGATGCCGCGCGCACCCGGCGCCTCGCCGGTGCGGCAGAACACCACATAAAAATCCGCGATGCCGCCGTTGGAAATCCAGGTCTTCTCGCCATCGAGGATGGCCTCGCCGCCTTCGACACGCGCGCTGCATTGCATGGCGCCGGCGTCAGAGCCCGCTTCAGGCTCGGACAGCGCGAACGCGGCAATCGCTTCCCCGCGGGCCACCCGCGGAAGGTAGCGCTCTTGCTGCGCGGGCGTTCCCTGCAGGCTGATCGCACCGGAGCCGAGTCCCTGCATGGCGAATGCGAAGTCGGCCAGGCCGCTGTGGCGCGCGAGGGTTTCGCGGATGAGGCAGATGGCTCGCGTGTCGATCGCATCGGCCGCGCCGTACGAGCTCCCACCGACCGCGTGCTTCAACCAACCGCCATCGCCCAAGGCGCGCACCAGCGACCGGCACTCGGTGTCGACGTCAGTGCCGTGGCCGCGCGGGACGTTGGCAGCGGCCCACGATTCGAGTTCACCGGCGAGTTGCCGGTGCCGGTCCTCGAAGAAGGGCCAAGCGAGGTAACGGGTGTCGCTCATGATCTTTTCCGGTCGCGCGAAGCTCAGTTGCCCTGGAACACCGGTTTCTGCTTGGCGACAAACGCCTCATAGGCGCGCGTGAAATCCTCCGTCAGCATGCAGAGGGCCTGTGCCTGGGCCTCGGCTTCGATCGCCTGGTCGATGGTCATGGCCCATTCCTGGTGCAACATGGTCTTGGTGATGCCGTTGGCGAAAGTGGGACCTTGCGCCAGCTCGCGCGCCATCTTCTGCGCGTCGGCCAGCAAAACTTCGGGTGCGCACAGCCGGTTGAAGAATCCCCAGCGTTCACCTTCTTCGCCACCGAGCGAGCGGCCCGTGTACAGCAGCTCACTCGCACGCCCCTGCCCGATGATGCGCGGCAGGATCGCGCACGCCCCCATGTCGCAGCCGGCCAGGCCAACGCGGTTGAAGAGGAAAGCCGTCTTGCTGCGTGCCGTGCCCAGGCGCAAGTCGGATGCCATCGCGACGATTGCTCCCGCTCCGGCGCAAACGCCGTCGATGGCGGCGATGACCGGTTGCGGGCAAGCCCGCATGGCCTTGACCAGGTCGCCGGTCATGCGGGTGAACATCAGCAGCTCAGGGGCCTTCAGGCGAACGAGCGGCCCGATGATTTCATGCACATCGCCACCCGAGCAGAAGTTGTCGCCGGCGCCGCTGATAACCACAGCGTGCACGTCGTCGGCGTATTTGAGCTGAATGAACAAGTCCCGCAGTTCGGCATACGACTCGAAGGTCAGCGGATTTTTGCGTTCCGGCCGGTTCAGCGTCACGGTGGCCACCGCATCCTTGACCTGCCAAAGGAAATGTGTGGCCTCGTGGCTGGCGAGCGATTTGCGATTGCCTGCCACCAGGGCGGGAGCTACGCGTGCCTTGTCTTTCATGTTTCGCTTTCTTCCTCTGGGCGGGACATCGGAGGTGCGGCCAGCGCTTTCTCGCGCTCCAGGTTGCGCTCGAGCTGGCTCTTGCCCGAACGATACTGCTTGGGCCATGGCAGATCGGTGTAGCCGATCTTCGCCGCTTCCATCAAGGTCCAGGAGGCATTCGCCAGGTGCGGACGCGCCACGGCGCAGAGGTCGGCGCGGCCCGCCGCGATGATGCTGTTCACATGATCGGCTTCGAAGATGGCGCCCACCGCGATGGTGGGAATGTCCGCTTCGTTGCGGATGCGGTCGGCAAACGGTGTCTGGTACATGCGGCCGTACACCGGCTGCTGACGCTTGCTGACCTGGCCCGAGGAGCAATCGATCATGTCGGCCCCCGCGGCCTTGAAGGCCCTGGCGATCTCCACCGCGTCGTCCGGTGTGATGCCGCCTTCGACCCAATCGTGAGCGGAGATGCGCACCGACATCGGCAGCTGCGACGGCCACACGGCCCGCATCGCGCGGAAAACTTGCAGCGGATAGCGCAAGCGATTCTCCAGCGAGCCGCCGTGGTCGTCGGTACGCTGGTTGGTCAGGGGTGATATGAAGCTGGACAGCAGGTAGCCGTGGGCGCAGTGCAGCTCGAGCCAGTCGAAGCCGGCCTGCGCCGCGAGCTTCGTGCTTAGCACGAAGTCATTCAGCACGCGGTCCATGTCGGCGCGCGTCATGGCCCGTGACCAGTCGCTCGCGCCATCGACATACTGCTGCGGCGAGGCGGAGATGAGCGGCCAGTTGCCTTGCACGAGCGGCTGGTCTTCGCCCTCCCACGGCACCCGGGTCGAGCCCTTGGCGCCGGCGTGTCCGAGTTGCAGCGCGACCTTCGCATCGGTGTTCGAATGCACGAAATTCACGATGTGCTTGAAGCCGTCGCGCTGCGCCTCATTCCACAGCCCTGGGCAGCCGGGCGTGATGCGGGCGTCGGGCGTGGGGCAAGTCATCTCCACCACCACCATCGCCGCGCCACCCATCGCGCGCGCGCCCAGGTGCACCAGGTGGTAGTCGGCGGGCACGCCGTCCACGCACGAATATTGGGCCATCGGCGACACGACGACGCGGTTCTTCAGCGTGATGCCGCGCACCGTGTACGGAGTGAACATGGGCGGCACCGAATGCTGCTGAGGCGAGCGGTGCAGGCCGGAGCGTTCGGCGATCCAGTCCTCGTAGTCCTCCACGTAGCTGTGATCGCGCAGGCGCAGGTTCTCGTGGCTGATCCGCTGGCTGCGCGTGAGCAGCGAATACGCGAACTGCTCCGGCGGCAGCTGCGCATAGCGGTGAACGTTCTCGAACCACTCGGTGGAATTGCGCGCCGCATTCTGGATCTTCAGCACTTCGACGCTGCGCAGGGCCTGGTAGTCGGACAGCGCCCGGTGCAAGCCGCCGCTCGACCGCACGATGCAACGGGACAGCTCGATGGCATCTTCCAGGGCCAGCTTGGTGCCTGAGCCGATCGAGAAATGCGCGGTGTGCGCGGCGTCGCCCATCAACACCACCGGAGCCCGGCCGCTGTCGTGGACCCAAGCCTGGCAAATGACGCGCGGAAAACGAATCCACTGCGCCGATCCGCGCAAATGCGCCGCATTGGAGATGAGTGGGTGACCGTCGAGGTACTTCGCGAACAGCTTCTCGCAAAAGGCGATCGACTCTTGCTTTTCCATGCGATCCAGGCCCGCGCGCTTCCAGACTTCTTCAGGCGTTTCCACGATGAACGTCGCCGTGTCTGCCGAGAACTGGTAAGCGTGAGCCTGGAACCAGCCGCACTCGGTTTCTTCGAATGCGAAGGTGAACGCATCGAAGCGCTTGTGGGTGCCCAGCCAGACAAAACGGCAATGGCGCGAGTCGACGTCGGGTCGAAAGGTGTCCGCGTATTTCGCGCGGATGCGGCTGTTCAAGCCGTCGCTGGCGATGATGAGGTCCGCATCGGGAAACTGCTCATCGCCCTGGGCGTCCGTCTCGAACACCAACTTGACCCGCAACTCCTCGCAACGCTCCTGAAGGATGTTGAGCAGGCGCTTGCGGCCGATGCCGCAAAAACCGTGGCCGCCCGAGCGGATCTTGTGGCCCCGTATGTTGACTTCAATGTCATCCCAATGGGTGAAGGAGCCCAGGATCTGGAAAGCGGTCTGCGGGTCGGCCGCCTGCAGCTTGCCAAGCGTCTGGTCGGAAAACACCACCCCCCACCCGAAGGTGTCGTACGGCTTGTTTCGCTCGACCACCGTGACGTCGTACGTTGGGTAGGCGCGCTTCATCAGCAGTGCGAAATACAGCCCGGCCGGCCCGCCGCCGATGCACACGATGTTCATGATCGCTCCAACCTAGATAATTTAAGTTTAAAGCATTTCGCCGGCCGCCACCAGCGCATTGGGATCACCACCGCGGCGGTGCACATGCGGGCCTACAAGGCCGCAGCGGCGTCCAGCTTCGCGTG
>JAQGMT010000290.1 GCA_028292185.1 Ramlibacter sp.
CGCCAAGCCGTGAACCGAGAAAGTCATGGTTTCACCGCGGGGGCCATCATTCCCCCTCCCCGAATTTATCCGCGATCAGCGCCAGCAGCGCATCCATCGCTTCCTGCTCGCGCTCGCCGTCGGTCTCGAGCGTCACTTCGCTGCCGACGCCGGCCGCCAGCATCATCACGCCCATGATGCTCTTGGCGTTGACGCGCCGCTCGCCGCGCGACATCCACACTTCGCATGGAAAAGCGGCCGCGACCTTGGTCAGCTTGGCCGATGCGCGGGCGTGCAGGCCCAGCCTATTGTTGATGCTCGTCGCTGTCCGGATCATTGGTTCTTCGCGCCTGGTTCTGCGGTGCGGTGATGGCCACTTGCATCACCCCCTGGGTTCCGCCGACGACGGCGCGCGACACCAGGGCGTCCAGCGTCTCGTTGCGGTAGCTGACGCTGCGCAGCAGCATCGGCAGGTTGACGCCGGTGATCAGGCGCGAGGTGACGCCGTCCACCAGCTTTTGCGCCACGTTGCTGGGCGTGGCGCCGAAAATATCCGTGAGCACCAGCACGCCCTTCACGCCCTCGACCCGGCTGAGCTGCTGCATCGCGATCCGGGCCGTGGCCTGCGTTTCTTCCGGGGGCATGTTGGGTTGCACGTCGATCGCCGACACATGGGCGCCGCAGTCGGGAAACACATGCAGCGCGCAGCTGCGCAAGGCGTGCGCCAGCGGTGCGTGGGCGATGATGAGAATCGCGTTCATCGACGAGAATTATCCTTTGCCAGCACGAAGTGCCCATAGGAGATAACGCTGCAGGCCAGCAACACGGCCATCGCGCCGCGAAACGAAGCCACCTCCGGCAGGCCCAGGCCCCCGAATCCGTCGATCAGCAAACCGATGCCCCACTGCGTCACGAACACGCCGCTGAACAAGACCAGGTTGAAGGCCGTGAGTGCGCGCCCGGCCAGGGCCGGCGCAAACGCGATGCCGACGGCGGGCTGCGCCAGGGCCACGACGCTGGAAGCCATGCAGAACAGGGCCAGGGCGGGCGCGCCGGCGTCCTGCCCGGCAATGATGATCCCGGCCAGCGCCACGAAGCTCAAGGGCAGTCCACGGGCGATCAGCCGGTCCGTGGTGAGCCCGCGCTTGGCCAGCCAGGGGTTCAGCAGGCCCCAGCCCCAGAACGTGCACAGCATGCAGACGTTGATGATGAACAAGCCTGTGGCGGCCTTCGCGGGCGAATAGCCCGCGACGCGCACCATCCACGGCCCGGCCCATAGGGTCTGGATGGCGAGCATTCCGCCGTAGCTGAAAAACCCGATCGGCGCCACCTTGCGCAGATAGGGGTTGCGCCAGATTTGCGCGTAGCTCACCGGCGCGGCGTCGGGACCGCCGGGCGCAGTTTCCCAACGCGGCACTTTCCACGCGATCACCGCCATCGCGGCGCCGATCGCCAGCGCGAGGCCCCAGAACAGCGGCCGCCATCCGATGGAGGGCATCAGCCATTGCACGGGCAAGGTGGAGGCCACCATGCCCAACGAGCCCGTCATCAACATCCACGAATTGCCGCGCAGCTGGGCGGCCGGCGTGAGCCAGCGACGAAAGGCGGTGAGCGGCGCCATCATGCAAGCGCAGACCCCCACCCCGCACAACACGCGCGCCGCCAGCAATTGAGTGAAGCTGGCCGCCGTGGAGAACGCCAGGCAACCGGCGATGGCCAGCAGCAGGTAAGCCAGGATCACGTTGCGCGGCCCGTGCCGGTCCAGCAGCTTTCCCACCGGCAGTTGCATGGCGGCGAAGCCCAGGAAGAATCCTCCGGCCAGCAGGCCCAGCTCCTGCGGACCGAGGCCGAACTCGCGCGTCAGGGTGGGCGACAGCGTGGCGGTTATCGAGCGCAGCGTCGCGGCGAAAAAATAAGCGAACGCGAATGCCGAAAACACGACGATGGCATCCCGGCGCGCCAGCAAGGCCAGGCCCGCTGCAGGCTCGCCACCGGTCGGCGCCGGGTCCAGCCTGGCGTTGGGCACGCTGCTCATTCGAACCTCAGGCCCGAGAAGAACGGCTCGGCCACTTCCGGCTTGAGTTGCTCAGCGTAGATGACCGCCTGGAACACATGCCTGCCATGCGCGAAGTACGCCGCCTGGCTCGCTACCTTGCTGCCATCGACCCGCTGCCCGCTTGCGACCACCTGCAGCGATTGCGGCAGCCTGCGCGCGCCGAGTGGCTGGAACGCGCTCTCCTGCGCCGAGGCGCTGTGCAGGTTGGCCAAGGTCGCCGCCTTCCACTGCGCCAGCACTTCGCCGGCGCGCGCCGCATCTTCGATGTCGGCAGCGAGAAGGGCGAAGGTGGCGCCCCCGGTGATGCAACTCAGCGCTTCGAGCTTCACCTGGCGGCCGGCCATGGGCACCGTCCTGCTGCCCTGCTCCGGCTTGCAGGGGAGCATGGCCACCAGGCCTGCCTGCGCGATGCGAACTTCACGCCAATCGAAAGTGGGGCTGCACGCGGCCAGCGCGCATACGACGCTGAGGCAGGCGATGAGAGTTCGATGCATGGCCTCATTATCGGTTTGCCGCGCCAGGCAGCGGCGCGGGCGCATTCCGGAGAGAATCGTTTCATGACTTCCCTTGCCGGCATTCGCGTGCTCGATCTGTCCCGGGTGCTGGCCGGGCCCTGGTGTGCCCAGACCTTGGCCGACCTCGGGGCCGACGTGATCAAGATCGAGCGGCCCGGCGCCGGCGACGACACCCGGGGCTGGGGGCCGCCATTCATGAAGGACGAAGCCGGCCAGGACACCGCCGAGGCGGCGTATTACCTGGGCACCAACCGCAACAAGCGATCGGTGACCTGCGACATCGCGCAACCGGCGGGCCAGGCGCTGATCCGGGAGCTGGTGAAGCACTGCGACGTGTTCGTCGAGAATTTCAAGGTCGGCGACATGGCCCGCTACGGGCTGGACCATGCCTCGCTCAAGACGCTGCAGCCCAAGCTGGTCTATTGCAGCATCACCGGCTTCGGCCAGACCGGCCCCTATCGCGAGCGCGCGGGATACGACTACGCCATCCAGGGCATGGGCGGCTTGATGAGCGTGACCGGCGAGCGCGACGACCTGGGCGGCGGCCCGCAAAAAGTCGGCGTTGCGGTCGCCGACCTGTTCACCGGCATGTATGCCACCGTGGCGATCCTGGCCGCGCTGCGTCACGCCGAGCGAACCGGTGAAGGGCAGTACATCGACATGGCGCTGCTCGACACGCAGGTCGCGATGCTGGCCAACCTGGGCGCGAACTACCTGGTCAGCGGCGTGGCGCCCGGGCGCGCCGGCAACGCGCACCAGAACATCGTTCCCTACCAGGTGTTCGAAGTGGCGCCCGCGGCCGATGGCAGCAAGGACCACATGATCGTGGCTGTCGGCAACGACACCCAGTACGCGAAGTTCTGCGAGGTCGCGGGGCGCCCCGATCTCGCGGCCGATCCGCGCTTTGCCAGGAACCGCGACCGGGTGCGGCATCGCGACATGCTGGTGCCGCTGCTGGAGGACGTGATGAAGGGCCGCGGCAAGGCCGAGTGGCTCGCGGCGCTCGAAGCCGCGAAGGTGCCGTGCGGCGCCATCAACAACCTGGCCGAGGTTTTCGAAGACCCGCAGGTGAAGGAGCGCGGCATGGTGACCTCCTGGCGCCATCCGCTGCAGCCCCAGCTCCGGCTGGTGAGCAGCCCGATGAAGCTGGGCGTGACGCCGGTGCGCAGCGCCATGCCGCCCCCGATGCTGGGCCAGCACACCGATGAAGTACTGCGCGAACTGCTGCAGTGGCCCGAAGACCGTCTGCAGGAATTGAGGAAAGGCAAGGTGATCTGAGATGGCGAACTTCGTTCTGGTTCATGGCGCCTGGCACGGCGCCTGGTGCTGGCGGCATGTGGTGCAGGCGCTGAGCGCACGAGGACATCGCGTCGCCGCGGTGACCTTGACCGGCGTGGGCGAACGCATGCACCTGATGTCTCCCGCCATCACGCTGGAGACGCATATTGCGGACGTGATCAATGCGATCGAAGCCGAGGAAATGCAGGAGCTCGTACTGGTCGTGCACTCCTACGCGGGCATGATCGGAACGGCCGTGGCGGACCGCATGCCGGGCCGTCTCGCGCACCTGGTCTACGTCGATGCGGTGGTGCCCAAGCCCGGGGAAAGCTGGAGCAGCACACACTCGAGCGCCACCCGCGAGGCGCGGCTCGCCGCGGCGGCCGCGTCGCCCGACTTCAGTTTTCCCCCGCCCGACCCGTCGGTCTTCGGTCTCGACGGAGAGGACCGTGCCTGGGTGATGCGCCGCCAGACGCCGCATCCTGGTCACACCTACCAGGCCGTGCTGCAATTCGACGCGCAACGCGTGGCGCAGGTGCCCCGCACCTTCATCAATTGCGTCGTGCCGCCGCTGGGCACCATCGACGCGGTGCGCCAGCGCGTGGCGGACAAGGGCCTGTGGGGCGGCGCCTGGTTGGCCGGCGGCGGGGCACGGGTGATCGAAATGCAAACCGGGCATGACCCCATGATCAGCGCGCCCACCGAGCTCACGCGGATACTCCTCGAGTGCGCCGGGGGTTAAGGCGCCCACTAGAATGGCCGCTCTTCAAATCGAACAGTCGCCAATGAAAAAACTGCTCTACGGCGTAGCTGCCGCGGCCATGCTGGCGGTCAGCATCGCGCTTTATTTCGGCGCCACCGGCACGGCAGCGCCGCAATCCACCTTTGTCTTGCTCGATGGCTCGAGCCAGACCACCGCCGACCTCAAGGGGCGCGTGACACTCGTGAATTTCTGGGCCACCAGCTGCACGGCGTGCCTGGGCGAAATGCCCAAGATGGTCGCCACGTTCGACAGGTACCACGCCGAAGGTTTCGACACGGTGGCCGTGGCAATGAGTTACGACCCCCCCAGCTACGTTGTGAATTACGCCCAGACGCGCAAGCTGCCGTTCAAGGTGGCGATCGACAACAACGGGGCGGTGGCTCGCGCCTGGGGCGATGTGGAGTTCACGCCCACCACGTTCCTGGTGAACAAGCGCGGCGAAATCGTCAAGCGCTATGTCGGCGAGCCGAACTTCGCCGAGCTGCACCAGCTGATCGAGCAGCTGCTGGCAGCAGCCTAGCCGAACTACACCCGCAAAACACAAGGACAAGCCCCGCGAGCGGCGGGGCTTGTTATCGCTCTACTTGACGTCCTTGCGGAAGTCGTCATGGCAGGACTTGCAGGCCTTGCCGGTGGACGCAAACGCCGCCTTCAGGTTGTCCAGGTTGTTGGTCTGGGCAGCGGCCAGCAACTTGCCGGTTTCATTCTGGAGCTGCTCGCTGTCGTCCTTGAACTTGGCGTTGTTCGTCCAGATTTCCGGCTTGGCACGGGTCTGCACCGTCACCTTCTCGGTGTCGGCCGTGAAAGCCGGCCAGGGCAGCCTGGACATCGTCGCCACGATCTGCGCGCTGTCCACGGCCGCCTTGGCGTCATAAGGCGCCTTGCCGCTGGTCATCGCGCCGATGCGGCCGAAATGCGTTCCCATGATCGACAAAGCGCTCTGGCGATACTTCACGGCGTCCTCGGGCTTGGCGAACTGGGCCGAAGCCGGCGTGGCCATCACGATGGCCGTGGCGGCAAAAACGAGGGAGGCGGCAATTTTCATAAGTTTTCTCTCCAGGGTTGTAAACAAAGTTCTTCTATCGCAACTCGTGCTGAGTGGCATTCTCTCCAAAAGTTCGCTTTGCGCCGCGCCGCTCAGGGAATGTCCTAACTGCGTTGGCCTGCGCCCGAGCACGGGCACAATGCACGACGCCTCGAACCAACAACAGGAAAAATCACGATGCCAAGCCGGATCCGGGTCTGGGACCTGCCCACACGCTGCTTCCACTGGGCCCTGGTCGCCTGCATCGTGGCATCGGCCATCACCGGTTACCAAGGCGGCCCGACGATGGATTGGCATGCCCGCATCGGCTATGCCGTGCTGACCCTGCTGCTGTTTCGGATCGTCTGGGGCTTCGTCGGGGGGCGCTGGTCGCGCTTTGGCGCGTTCCTGTATTCGCGGCGGGCGCTGGTCAACTATTTGCGCGGCAAGCCGCATCCGGACCATCTCATTGGGCACAACCCGCTGGGCGCGGGCGCCATCTTCGCCATGCTGGCGGTCCTGCTGGCGCAGGTGGGCACCGGCCTCATCGGGGACGACGAAAGCGCCTTCACCGGCCCGTTGAACAAGTTCGTCAGCAACGCCAAGGGCCTGACTGCGACCTGGTACCACAAGCGAATCGGGCAGTGGGTGATCGTCGGCCTGGTCGCCG
>JAQGMT010000299.1 GCA_028292185.1 Ramlibacter sp.
TTGGCCAGCTCTTTTTGGCGCTTTTCGTATCCGTAATTGGGTGTAGCCACAGGCCTTCCGTTTCTATCTGGTCAATGAGGCCAATGTAAGCGATAACGAGGCCATCCGGAAGCCAGCTTCACTGCAGCACGGCCAGCGCCCGCTCGAGGTCGGCGCGCAGGTCTTCCACGGCCTCCAGCCCGACAGAGAATCGCACCAGGGTGCCTTTTTGGGTCCAGCTGCCCAGCCGGGCGCTGCGCATTGCCGGCACTTCGTAGGGCACCACCAGGCTGACTGGGCCGCCCCAGGAATAGCCCAGCTTGAACAGCGTCAATGCGTCGCAGAAGGCGTCCACCTGCGCCGGCGTATACCGCTCCTGGAAAATCACCGAGAACAGCCCGGCGGCCGCATCTTGCTGGCCGCACAAGGCCCGCCAATGCCGGTGCCCTGGCGAGCCGTCGAAGGCCGGGTGCAATAGCTGTGCGACCTCCGGCCGGGACTGCAGCCATTGCGCCAACTCCCGGGCGGCAACATCATGGGCGCGGTAGCGCAGCGCCAGGCTCGGCAGCGAGCGCAGCAGCGCTTCGGCGTCATTGGCTCCGATCCCGAAGCCCACCCGCATATGCGTGAGCTTGATCTTCAGGTGCAATGCATCGTCGCGCGTCACGATCGATCCCATCAGCACGTCGCCGCCGCCGCTCGGGTACTTGGTCAGCGCATGCACCGACAGGTCCACACCGCTGCCGTCGCCAAAGTCGAATGCGCAAAACGCCAGCCCGGCGCCCCAGGTGTTGTCCAGCGCGCTGGTCACGCCGGCGGCGCGGCAGATGCGCGCCAGCTCCGGCAAGTCGGGGAACTCCATCGTCACCGAGCCCGGCGCCTCGAGCCACACCAGCTTGGTGTTGGGCCCGATGCGCGCTTGCAGGTCCGCCGGGTTCATCGGGTCGTAGATCTGGTGGGTGATGCCCCAGGCGCGAAGCTCCACATCCGCCAACGCCTTGTTGGGGCCGTAGGCGTTGTCGGGGATCAGCACCTCATCGCCGGTCTTCAGCAGCGCCATGGCGACGTTGGCGATCGCCGCGAGGCCGCTCGGCGCAAGGCTGCAATGCTTGCCGCCTTCCAGCGTGGCGATGCGTTCTTCCAGTGTGAAAGTGGTCGGCGTGCCGTGCAGGCCGTAGGTGTAGCCGTCCTTGTTCTTCCAGTTGCGCGCGCGCAGCGCAGCGACATTGGGGAAGATGACTGTGGAGGCTTTAAAGACGCCGGGTTGCGGCGCCGCGAATCCCGCGGGCGGGACGTAAGCGTGGTGGATGAGGTCGGTGACCGGCTTGCTCATTCGAGCATGTTAGCGCGGCAGCAGCGCAGCTGTCCTCGTGGTATTCAATACATCAAAAAGCGCCGGGCCGCCCCAAGCTTTTTGACTGATCAACCGGAGACAATTTTGGGCTCGCCCAAAATTTTCGACGAACGATCAAACCTTCCATTTTTCGAGGAGCTTCTGGGCCCCCATCGCGTCGTAGGCTTCGAAGGGCTGGTGGATCCAGGGATTGGTGGGCAGGAATTCGACCGAGTAATCGGGCGTGAACTTGGACAGGCCCTTGGTCCAGATCACCGCGCTGCGCAATTCGGTGATCGGCGGGTAGTTGTTTTTCAACATGTCCAGCACCGCGTGCAAGGTGTGGCCCGAGTCGGCCAGGTCATCGACCAGCAGCACGCGGCCGGCGATCTCGCCCTTGGGCGTGGTGATGTAGCGGGCGATGTCCAGGTGGCCCTGAATCGTGCCGGCATCGGCGCGGTAGGAACTGGTGGACATAATCGCCAGCGGCTTGTCGAAGATGCGCGACAGGATATCGCCGGGCCGCATGCCGCCGCGCGCCAGGCACAGGATGGTGTCGAACTGCCATCCGGACTGGTGGACCTTGATCGCCAGCTTCTCGATCAGGCTGTGGTATTCGTCGTAGCTGACGTAAAGGTGCTTGCCGTCTTCAGTCAACATGGACAGGGGCCTCTCAAGGCAGATAAGGGTGGCGCATCATGATGGTGTGATCGCGATCCGGGCTGGTCGAGATCATATCGATGGGAACGCCGGTCACGTGCTCGATTCGCTGCAGGTACAAACGCGCATTGACAGGCAGCTTCGCGTATTCGGTGACGCCCACGGTGCTTTCGGTCCAGCCCTCGATCGCTTCGTACACCGGCTCGCAGCGCGAAATCTCCTCGGCGCCCATCGGCAGGATGTCCGTGTATTCGCCATCGAGCTTGTAGCCGGTGCACAGCTGCAGCTCCTTGATGCCGTCCAGCACGTCCAGCTTGGTGATGCACAAACCCGACAGCCCGTTGACCTGCGCGCTGCGTTTGAGCAAGGCCGCATCGAACCAGCCGCACCGGCGGCTGCGCCCGGTGGTCACGCCCTTTTCCGCGCCGACGGTGGACAGGTGATAGCCGACGGTGCCCGGCTTTTCCCAATCGAGCTCGGTCGGGAACGGGCCGCCGCCCACGCGAGTGCAGTACGCCTTGGTGATGCCCAGGATGTAGTGCAACATGCCCGGCCCGACGCCGGCCCCTGCCGAGGCGTTGCCCGCGACGCAATTGCTCGAGGTGACGTACGGATACGTGCCGTGGTCGACGTCCAGCAGCGTGCCTTGCGCGCCCTCGAACAGCAGGTTGTCGCCATGGATGTGCGCCTCGTTCAATTCGCGCGAGACATCCGCCATCATCGGCTTGAGCAGTTCGGCGTGCTTCATCGCCTGGTCGAACACCGCCTGGTAGTCCACCGGCGCCGCATTCAGGAACTTCGTCAACACGAAGTTGTGCAGCTCCAGCACGATCTTCAGCTTTTCGCCGAAGCGGTCGGGATGCTTCAGGTCCTGCACCCGCAGCGCGCGGCGGGCCACCTTGTCTTCATAGGCCGGGCCGATGCCCAGGCCCGTGGTGCCGATCTTCTCGTCGCCGCCCTGCTCGCGCAGGGTCTCGCGTGCGTTGTCCAAGGCCGAGTGGAACGGCAGGATCAACGGACAGGCCTCGCTGATGCGCAGGCGCCCGCGCACCTCGACGCCGGCCTTCTCCAGGTCTTCGATCTCCTCGAACAGCTTGGCCGGCGACAGCACCACGCCGTTGCCGATGTAGCACTTCACGCCCGGGCGCATGATGCCGCTGGGGATGATGTGCAACGCGGTCTTCACGCCGTTGATCACCAGCGTATGGCCGGCGTTGTGGCCGCCCTGGAAACGCACCACGCCCTGCGCGCTTTCGGTGAGCCAGTCGACCAGCTTGCCCTTGCCTTCGTCACCCCACTGGGTGCCCACGACGACCACGTTGCGGCCGGGAATCGATTTGTTTGCGGTATTCATGTCGGATCAGGTCTCGGGTTCTCAAATCACTTGCACAGTCCACTGCCCGGCCTGCTGCTGCAGCGCGCGGTCGCAATGGAATTCATCGATTTCAC
>JAQGMT010000316.1 GCA_028292185.1 Ramlibacter sp.
CGGTGTCCGCGTTCATCACCAGCACATTCGGCACACGCACCATCTGCGTGATGGGCGCGAAGTCACGCACCGCGTCGTACGGCATCTTGCTGAACAGCCAGGGGTTGATCGCATGCGTGGCGACGGCTGCGATGCCGATGGTGAGGCCATCGGGCGCCGCTTTCGCCACCGCGTCGGCGCCAATGTTGCCGCCACCCCCCGGGCGGTTCTCGATGATCACCGTCCCCAGGGTGTCTTTCACCCGCTCCGCCAGAATCCTGGCCGTGGCGTCGATCGGCCCGCCGGCCGCGTAGGGCACGATCAGGCGGATCGGCCGCCCGGCCTGGGCGATCGCCAGGGACGGAGCGACGCCCACAAGCGCCAGGGCCAGCAAGAAAATCAGTCTGCGGTTCATAGATTCCATTGTGCGGAGGAAGGCACAAGCCGTCGGCAGTGACAATCCCTTACTCCAATTGTGCGACGTGTCCGACATCGCTTGGCAGGGCTGCCGCGTTTCATATGGCATGGAACTGTTTCCATTGGCTTAAATACCGGAGATCCAAAATGAAAATCCAAGCACTGATCGCTGTCGCCGCTCTGACGAGCGCAGCCGCCTTCGCGGCCGCCCCCAATGACACGGCCAAGGCGCCCGCCGATGCGAATGCCAATTCCGGCATGACCAAGTCGATGTCCAAGCACCACAAGAAGACAGGCCAGCACCACGCGATGCACCGCGCGCAGCAGCACGCGATGCACCACCAGATGAACAACCGCAATGGGGACGCCACTTCTTCCGCGCCGGTCATCGACCCGAACGACGCGGGCCGCCAGTCGCGCATGGACGACGCACTGTCCACTTACCGCAAGCAGCACGGCTGAACGCGGGGATAAGCGGGGCGCTCAGGCGCCGTGCTTGTCGGCTTCGGTCGTGAATGAGTCGGCGAAGAAGTCCTCGTCTGCGAGCTTCGCCGACGCCGCGTATTCGGCGCGCGCCGAATCCACCACAATCGGCGCGCCGCAGGCATAGACCTGGTGCCCCGAGAGATCCGGAAAGTCTTCCAGCACCGCCTTGTGCACGAAACCGGTACGCCCGGTCCAGTTGTCCTCGGGCAGTGCGTTGGAAATCACCGGCACGTATTTCAGGTTCGGCATCTCGGCCAGCCTGGTTCGCACCCACTCGTCCATGTAGAGGTCGGCGGACCGGCGTCCGCCCCAGTACAAGGTCGCGTTGCGCGTGATCCCTTTGTGCTGCATGTGCTCGATCAAGGCCTTGATCGGCGCGAAGCCGGTGCCCGATGCAAGCAGGATCATCGGTTTGTCGGAGTCCTCGCGCAGGTAGAAGCTGCCGAACGGCCCCTCGACGCGAAGAATCTCTTTTTCTTTCATCGCGGTGAATACATGGTCGGTGAACTTTCCGCCGGGCATGTGCCGGATGTGCAGTTCGAGGGGAGGACCGATGTGCGGCGCGTTGCCCATCGAGTAGCTGCGCCGCGCCCCATCGCGCAGGATGAATTCGACGTACTGGCCGGCGTGATAGCGCAAGACATCGTTGGCGGGCAGCTGCAGGCGCACCACCATCACGTCATGCGATTTCTTTTCGAGCGACAGCACGCGCGAGGGCATCTTGCGAACCGGAAAGGCGCTTTCGTCCGTGACCTGGCGCGACTCGAGCACGATGTCGCTGTGCGGCACTCCGCAGCACGTCAGCACGAAGCCGGCCGCTTCCTCCTCTTCGCTCAGCGCCTTGCGCTGGTGCGGCCCGTGGACGACGGTGCCCTCGAGCTTCTTGCATTTGCATGAGCCGCACGCGCCATCCTTGCAGCCGTAGGGCATGCCGATGCCCTGGCGGATGGCTGCCGCGAGAATGGGTTCCTCGGCATTGACGCCGAACGACCGGCCACTGGGCTGCACCGTGACCTGGAAAGAGCCCCCCGGGGCTTGGCCGCTCGTCATGTTTGAGTATCCTCGGGCTTCTCGTTATTCACCGCCCGATTTTGCCTTCAATCCAAAGTCCCCTTGGCGCACTGCCGGCCCGCTTCCGGCGTGAGCGCGTGTTGATCGTCGGCTGCGGCGATATCGGCCTGCGCGTGGCGCGCGAGTTGCGCCCGCGCGTGCGCATGCTGGCCCTGACTTCCTCACCCGCGCGAGTGGAGCCCTTGCGCGCCGCCGGCGTGACGCCGTTGCAAGGCAACCTGGACCGCAGCGCCAGCTTGTTGCGCCTGGCGGGCGTGGCCACGCGCGTGGTGCATCTTGCGCCGCCGCCCGCGGACGCGAGCGCGTCCTGGTGGCGCGACCCGCGCACGATGGCGCTGTTGCGCGCACTGAGGCGGCGCAGCCCGGCGCGGGCAATGGTCTACGCATCCACCAGCGGCGTGTATGGCGATTGCGGCGGCGAGCGAGTCTCGGAAGCTCGGCCCGCGCGGCCCGGCACGCCGCGGGCGCAGCGCAGGGCCGACGCGGAACGGGCGATGCGGTACTTCGGCAGGGCGGCGCATGTGCGCACCAGCATCCTGCGCATTCCCGGAATCTATGCGGCCGACCGGCAGGGCGGCACACCGCGCGAACGCCTGCTCAAAGGCACTCCGGTGCTGGCAGCCGGCGACGACGTGTACACCAATCACATTCACGCCGATGACCTGGCGCGCGCACTGGTGGCGGCGCTGTGGCGGGGCAAACCGCAGCGCACCTACAACGTCAATGACGATTCCGCGTTGAAGATGGGCGAGTATTTTGATTTGGCGGCCGACCTCTACGGCCTGCCGCGTCCGCCGCGGGTGCCGCGCAGCACCGCGCAAGACCAACTGCCGTTGATGCTGCTGAGTTTCATGGATGAATCGCGCCGGCTGTGCAACGAGCGCATGAAACGCGAGTTGCGCCTTGCGCTGCGCTACCCCACTGTCGCCGAAGGACTGGCCGCGATGAGCACCGCGGGCGTTTGACATGGGGCTGGTGCCGGAGGCCGGAATCCGCGCACGAAGTGCGCTTCCATCACGGGCGCTGCCGGTTCGAGTGCGGACGAGGCACTTTGGTGCCGGAGGCCGGAATCGAACCGGCACGGGTTTTACCCCGCGGGATTTTGAGTCCCGTGCGTCTACCAATTTCACCACTCCGGCAAGGGAATAAGCGAAGCCGGAAATTATGGCACAGTGAGCAACGTGCATTCTCCATCTCCCCCCGGCATGAACTACCCCACGATCGAAGACGCCATCGGCAAGACACCGCTGGTGGCATTGCAGCGCATCGGCGCCGCCGCGAACCGCGAGCGCCGCAATGTCGTGCTCGGCAAGCTCGAGGGCAACAATCCCGCCGGCTCGGTGAAGGACCGCGCCGCGCTGGCGATGATCAAGGGCGCTGAACAGCGCGGCGAGATCAAGCCCGGCGACACCTTGATCGAGGCGACCTCCGGCAACACCGGCATCGCCCTGGCGATGGCCGCCGCCATACGCGGCTATCGCATGGTCCTCGTGATGCCGGAGGACTTGTCCATCGAGCGCGCGCAGACCATGAAGGCCTTCGGCGCGGAACTGGTGCTGACGCCCAAGAGCGGCGGCATGGAGTACGCCCGCGATCTCGCCGAGAACATGCAGCGCGAGCACAAGGGGCGCGTGCTCGACCAGTTCGCCAACCAGGACAATCCGCGCATCCACTACGAAACCACCGGCCCAGAATTGTGGGAACAGACGGCGGGCAAGATCACCCATTTCGTCAGTGCGATGGGTACCACCGGCACCATCACCGGCGTGTCGCGTTTCCTGAAGGAACGCAATCCGGCGATACGGATCATCGGCGCCCAGCCCACCGAAGGTTCGCGCATCCCCGGCATTCGCAAGTGGCCGCAGGAGTACCTGCCGAAGATCTACGATCCCAGCGCCGTCGACGAGATGGTGGACGTGAGCCAGGACGAGGCCGAAGAGATGTGCCGCCGCCTCGCCCGCGAGGAAGGCATCTTCGCCGGCATTTCGGCGGCGGGGGCCTGCTGGGTCGCCCAGCAAATCGCCAACACGGTGGAGAAAGCGACCATCGTCTTCGTGGTGTGCGACCGCGGCGATCGCTACCTGTCCACCGGGGTGTTCCCGGCCTAGCGACAGCACGCCGCGAAGCCTGGCGAGATGTCCGATCCCTACAAGTTCTGCCCCAGCTGCGCCACCGGCCTGGAGCTGATTGCGCAGATGGAAGACGGCGGCGAGAAGCGGCGTTTGCGCTGCCCCGAGTGCGACTGGACCCACTGGAACAATCCCACCCCGGTGCTGGCGGCCGTCATCCAATATCAGGACAAGATCCTGCTGGCGCGCAATGCCGCATGGCAGGGGAAGATGTATGCATTGATCACCGGCTTCATGGAGGCCGGCGAAACGCCGCAAGCCGGCATCGCGCGCGAAATCAAGGAAGAGACCAACCTCGACGTGCGCGAATTGAACCTGATCGGGGTTTACGATTTCCAGCGCATGAACCAGGTGATCATTGCCTATCACGCGCGCGCGGAAGGCGAAGTGCGGCTGTCGCCCGAACTGGTGGACTATCGGCTGTACGACTACGATGCCGTGAAATGCTGGCCCGCCGGCACCGGGTATGCCTTGGCCGACTGGCTGCGCGGGCGTGGCCTCGAGCCTGAGTTCATCGAGTTCAATCGGGGCGCATGATCAGCTGAAGCGCGCAAGCGGCAGGAGCACATGATGAACATCGACAAGGAAATCGACACCCGCGGCCTGAACTGTCCGCTGCCCATCCTGAAAGCCAAGAAGGCGCTGACCGACATGCAAAGCGGGCAGCTGCTGAAAGTGGTTGCCACCGACGCGGGGTCGGTGCGCGATTTCCAGGCCTTCGCCAAACAGACCGGCAATCAACTGGTGGAACAGCAGACCGTGGGCGAGGAGTTCATCCACGTGCTGCGCCGGCGCTGACGCCGGCTTACTGCCGCAGGTTGAGGCCTCTGAGGTATTCCTGGAAGCCGGGACCCACCTCCGGGTGCCTGAGGGCGAGTTCCACGGTGGCTTGCAGAAAGCCGTCCTTGCTGCCGCAGTCGTAGCGCTTGCCCAGGTACTGGTAGGCGTGCACGCCCTCGGTGGCCATCAGCTTGGCGATGCCGTCGGTGAGCTGGATCTCGCCGCCCGCGCCGCGCGGATTGTTGCGAATGTGCTCGAAGACGGCCGGCGTGAGAATGTAGCGTCCGGCCACACCCATGCGCGATGGCGCGGCCTCGGGCTTGGGTTTTTCGACCATCTGGTCAACTTTCACCAGGCGCTCACCCGCGGCCTGGCCGGCGACGATGCCGTAGCGGCTCACGTGTTCCAGCGGCACTTCCTGCACCGCTAACAAAGATGTTCCCACTTTGCCGAAGACCTCGACCATTTGTGTCAGCACGCCGGGACCGTTGTCGGGTCCGCACATGAGGTCGTCGGCCAGCAGCACAGCGAATGGTTCGTCGCCCACAAGCGCCCGCGCACACAGGACCGCGTGGCCCAGGCCGAGCGATCGGGGTTGGCGCACATAGGAACAATCCATATCCGGCGGCTGCATCGAACGCACCAGCGCCAGCAGCTCACGCTTGTTGCCAGCCTCGAGCTCGGTCTCGAGTTCGTAGGCGGTGTCGAAGTGGTCCTCGATGGCACGTTTGTTGCGGCCCGTGACGAAGATCATGTGCCGGATACCGGCGGCATAGGCTTCTTCCACCGCGTACTGGATCAGGGGTTTATCCACCACCGGCAGCATTTCCTTGGGCTGTGCCTTGGTCGCGGGCAGAAAGCGGGTTCCGAGACCTGCTACCGGGAAGACCGCCTTGCGGATGGGTGTGAAATTATTCATGGACGACCGGGTATGATTACCGCTAAAGTTCTTCCGCTGCTTCTCGGAGCGCGTGCGACCCGAGTATCTGACTGAACGTCAGCGGTTTCTGTAAGACAAGGACGCAATCCGGGTGGACATCTTACTGGTCGAACATCTCGCGCCCGAAGCGCGTGCCTGGCTGGAGGGCATCCACTCGGTGGAGAACCGGCCCGACCTCGCCGGCGACGCGAGCGCCTTGCGCAAGGCGATCTACAAGGCCCAGGCGCTGGTGCTGCCGCGCAAGGTGGTCGTCACGCGTGAGTTTCTCGACTTCGCCCCGCTGCTCAAAGCCGTCGCGCGGGTGCACGTCGGCACCGACAACACCGACCTCGAAGCCTGCCATGACCGGCGCGTGCGCGTGATCCAGGCCAGCACGGCCAACGTGCGCTCCAATGCCGAATACCTGCTCGCCGCCTTGTTGCTGCTGTTTCGGCGCGGCATCGCGTCTTCGCTGAGCGGCGAGCGTCACGCCGAGGTGCGCATGGGACGCGAGTTGAGCGGCAGTGTGGTGGGCATCCTTGGATTGGCGCCTACCGCGCACACCTTCGCGTTGATGTTGCACGGCTTGGGCGCCAAGCTGATTGGCTACGACCCGGCTGTGCATCACACGGCGGCGATCTGGAGCCGCTTGCACGTGCGGCCGGTGAGCTTGCAGGACGTGATGGCGCATTCCGACGCCGTCTCCGTGCAGGTGATGTACGCCTCGCGCTACCAGGGTTTCATCAACGAGAAAGTGCTCGCCCACTGCAAGCGCGGGCAGGTGTGGGCGGTGATCAGCCGCTCGCAGCTGTTCGATGCGCCGGCGCTGGCAAGCGCCCTGGTCGACGGACGCATCGAGGCGTGCATCATGGACGGTGCCGAAGCGGGCTTCGCGACCAAGGGTTCCGCGCTGCACGATCTGCCGAACCTGATGATCACGCCCCGGCTGGGGTCCTATACGCGCGAGGCGCGGCTCAGGTCCAGCTGGTACGTGGCGCATCGGATTCACGAGACCCTCACGGGTCCGCAAGTGAGCGGCCTGGACCAGTTGTCCAGCCACCCCGCGGACTTGCAAGCCGGCCCGCCCAGCGGGGCCGGCCCGCTGGGCTGACCGGGGCTGTCCCGCGGCCGCGCGCCTATCCGAGCCGGCGCAACTGGTCTTGCAGCTTTTCCAGCGTGGCGCTGAATTCCGCGATGCGCTTGCGCTCCTGTTCGATCACCGCGGC
>JAQGMT010000341.1 GCA_028292185.1 Ramlibacter sp.
GATTGGTAGGCTTGGCGCGCCTGCTGGATCGCCTGCAGCGACTCCTCCTCGACGATCACGTGCGGGGCCATTGCGATGCACGCGCTCACGGGCCGATGGCTCGCGTACAGCAGCGCGATCGTGGCGCCGTCGGAATGGCCCAGTAAGACAGGACTTTCGATCCGCAGTTGCTCCAGCAGCTCGGGCAGTACTTCGAGCGCTTCGCGGTGCATGTAATCGGGTTTGAGGCGGCCCTCGCCGCGCACGTCGGGCACGGATTGCGATCGGCCGTAGCCGCGGCGCGAGTACACGATGCCCGCGTGGCCGGTGTCGCCGCACACCTGTGCCGGCCAATCGCGCCACATCGCAACCGAGCCCAGTCCCTCGTGCAGAAAAACGATGGGGGCCCGCCCGGGTTCGGTGGCCTGGATGCGCTCGACTTCGAGCTCTGCGCCGTGCACCCGGATCGTTTCCATTGGGGAATGTTACGGGAACGGCAGGCGTCCAGGACCGGGGAGGGCGAAGAGCGGGCCGCGCGCTATGCTCCGGCGATGAAACTGTTTCTCGACTCGTTCTGGCGCGCAGCCGCGTACTGCCTGCACCCGCGCGTGATGTTTCTGTCGCTGCTGCCGCTGGCGATCATGGTCGTGTTGTCGCTGGGCCTGGGCTACTTCTATTGGCATCCGGCACTGGATTGGGTGGGCCGGATGCTGGACGCCTCCGCGTTCCTCAGAGGCGTCTGGGGTTGGTTGCAGGGCATCGGTGTCGGGGACGCCAAGTCGGTGATGGCTCCGCTGATTCTGCTCATCGCAGCCACACCGCTCGTGGTGCTCGGGTCGCTGCTGCTGGTGGCGGCCTTCATGGGTCCCGCCTTGTCCAAGCTGGTGGCACAGCGCCGCTTCGCGCATCTGGAGCGCAAGCACGGCGGCTCGGTGGCCATGAGCATCGCCTGGTCGCTCGGCTCGACCTTGCTCGCCTTGCTGGCCTTGGTGATCTCGCTACCGCTGTGGCTGATTCCGCCTTTGATCCTGGTGGTCCCGCCGCTGATCTGGGGCTGGCTGACTTACCGGGTGATGGCGTTCGACGCCTTGTCGGAGCACGCCAGCAGTGAAGAGCGGCGCGAGATTTTCCGGCGCCACCGCAGCTGGCTGCTGGGCATTGGGGTGCTCACCGGCTACCTGGGCGCCGCGCCCAGCATCGTGTGGGCGTCCGGGGTGCTGTTCGCCGCCGCGTTCGTGATCCTGGTTCCGCTGGCAATCTGGATCTACACCCTGGTATTCGCTTTCGCCTCGCTGTGGTTTGCCCACTATTGCCTGGCCGCGCTGGAGTCGATGCGCCGGGAGCCAGCTTCCGGCCCGTCCGCCCCAACTGCCGGCGCGACCCCGTTAGCATCGGGGGATGACGCAAACCAAAACGCCTGAGCCCGGAGGCGATGAGCGGCGCCGGGCCGCCCCAAGCCGCGAAGGCCCCCTCGGGGGGCAGCGAAGCGAAGCGGAGCGTGGGGGCCTTGATATCGGGCTGGTCATCGTCGGCGACGAGATTTTGTCGGGCAAGCGCTCCGACAAGCACATGCCGAAGGTCATCGAGCTGCTGGCGGCGCGCGGCCTGCAACTGACCTGGGCTGAATACGTCGGCGATTCGCCCGATCGCATCACGGCGACACTGCGGCGGGCGTTCGCGTCCGGCGACCTGGTGTTCTCGTGTGGCGGCATCGGGGCCACCCCGGACGACCACACGCGCCAGTGCGCGGGCCGCGCGCTGGGAGTGGAATTGGAACTGCATCCGCAGGCTGAAGTGCTGATTCGCGCGCGGATGCAAGACATTGCGCGGGAGCAGGGCACGACCTACGAGCCCGACAACCCCGCCAACGTGCACCGCCTGAACATGGGCGTTTTCCCCAAGGGCGCACGGCTGATTCCGAATCCGTACAACAAGATCCCGGGCTTCAGCGTGTCGCACGTGCACTTCGTGCCCGGCTTCCCGGTGATGGCCTGGCCCATGATCGAGTGGGTGCTCGACGAGCAGTACCCGCACCTGTTCCGGCAGAAGCCGTATGCCGAGAAATCGGTGATCGTGTTCGGCGCGATGGAAGGGGCGCTCACCCCCCTGATGCAGCAGATCGAGCGTGATCATCCCGGCGTGAAGGTGTTCAGCCTTCCGAGCGTGGATCATCCGCAGTACGGCCGCCACATCGACCTTGGGGTGAAAGGGCAGCCCGAGCTCGTGGATGCGGCTTACCCGGACCTGCTGGCCGGGCTGACGGCGTTCGGCGCCAAGCTTGGCCCCGAATTGGTGCGATAGGGGGTTTGCACCACGCCGGTGCTTCCGAGTTGCGCACCGATAAAAGGCGGTGCTCATCCAAAACGCCGGGGCGCTCGGCGAAAAGCCGCCAAAGATCGGGGACAATCGCGCAGCTTGCCGCCAGCGCCATGCACCAGCTTTGGCACAGAAACTGCATTCCCATTCCGAGACATTTTTAACAACCATCCAATAGGAGAAATTGATGGCAGCCAAGACCGTCGCAGACGTGATGAAGATGGTGAAGGAAAACGAAGTGAAGTTTGTCGACTTCCGTTTTACCGACACCCGCGGAAAAGAACAACACGTGACTGTGCCTGTTTCGCATTTCGATGAAGACAAGTTCATTTCCGGCCACGCTTTCGACGGCTCGTCGGTCGCGGGCTGGAAGGGCATCGAGGCATCCGACATGTTGCTGATGCCGGACCCGAACACCGCCAACATCGACCCGTTTTACGAAGAGACCACCATCTTCCTGTCGTGCGACGTGCTGGAGCCGGGCGACGGCAAGGCCTACGACCGCGATCCGCGCTCGATCGCCAAGCGCGCAGAGGCGTACCTGAAGGCGTCGGGCCTGGGCGACACGGCTTTCTTCGGACCCGAACCCGAATTCTTCATCTTCGACGACGTGCGCTGGGGCGCCGACCAGTCCGGCTCGTTCGTTCACATCGATGAGTACGAAGCGCCATGGAACACCGGCAAGGTGATCGAAGGCGGTAATAAGGGCCATCGTCCCACCACCAAGGGTGGCTACTTCCCGGTGCCACCGGTGGACAGCACGCAGGACCTGCGCGCCGAGATCTCGCTGATCCTCGAGCAACTCGGCATCCCGGTCGAAGTGTTCCACCACGTAGTGGCGGGCGCCGGCCAGAACGAGATCGGCACCCGGTTCTCCACGCTGGTC
>JAQGMT010000357.1 GCA_028292185.1 Ramlibacter sp.
GAAGCGGGTGTCGCGCCCGGTGCGCTCCACATCGACCACCAGCGGCCCGCTCAGGTTGTGGCTGCCGGCAACCACGCCCTGCCCTGGCGCCCGCGGCACCGGAGCCGATTCGCCGGTGAGCAAGGCCGCATCGACCCGGCTTTCGCCGGAAACCACCGTGCCGTCTGCCGGAAACACTTCTCCCGGCAACACGCGAATGCGATCGCCTGCGGCGAGCCGCCGCGTGGCGACCCGCTCGAATTCACCGGCCGCGTTCAGCCGCAGCACCGTATCGGGCAAGCGCCGCACCAGCGCTTCGAGCGCGCCGGCGGTGCGATCGCGCAGCCGCTGTTCGAGCAGGCGGCCCGACAGCAGGAAAAACACGAACATCGTGATCGAGTCGTACCAGAGCTGGCCCGCGAACAGGCCGTTGGGCTCGAAGCTCGCGGCGGTGCTGGCGCCGAAGGCAATCAAAATGCCCAGGCTCACGGGCACGTCCATGCCGATGCGCAGGCGCCGCAGGTCGCGCCAGGCCGACGCGAAGAACGGCCGGCAGGAGAAAACCAGCACCGGCAGCGTGAGAATCCACGATGCCCAGCCGAGCAAGGCCTGGATGTCCGGGGTCATGTCGCCGGGCTCGGCCACATACGCGGGCACCGCGTACATCATCACCTGCATCATGCAAAAGCCCGCCACCAGCCAGCGCCAGAGCAACAGGCGCTGCGCGTGGATGCGCGGCGCTGCCGTGAGCAGATCGCCGGCCGGCAGTCCGGCATAACCGGCCCGCTTCAACGCCGTGAACCATTGCGAGGGACGCGCCGGCCCCGGCGACCAGACGATGCGCGCCGTCGCCGTCGCGCCGTTCACGTGCACGCTGCGCACGCCCGGGTTTCGCAGCAGCGCCTGTTCCACCACCAGCGAGCACGACGGGCAATACATGCCTTCGATCGCGACGTACGACTCCCACAGCCCCTCGTCGCCCGCTTGCGCGCGACTGAAGGTCTGCCACTCGGCCGGCTCGTCCAGAGCGGCGAGGCCGGCTTGCGCCGCAGCGGCGGCTGCGGGAATGGCAGTTTGCATCCAGCAAGGCTAACCAGCGGCTTGCGAGGTCCGATTGACCTGGATCAACAGGACCGGACTCGCGAGCTCCTAAGCTGAAGCTTCACTACAAAGGAGTTCCTCATGTACCGACGCATCCTGGTTGCCACCGACGGCTCGACGCTGTCGAAGAAGGCGGTACGCGCCAGCATCGGGCTGGCATCCAGCATGGCGGCCGAACTGGTCGCGCTGTATGTGGTGCCGCGTTATCCGGTGAGCTACTTCGAAGGCGGCGTCACCGTTTCGCACACCGACATCGCCCGCACTGAAAAGCAATGGTCCGATCGTGGCCAGGCGGTGGTCGACGACGTGCGCGACGCAGCGCAAGCCGACGGCGTGAAGGCCAAAGGCATCCTCGCCCGTTCCGACCTGGTGGCCGAGTCCATCATGTCGGCCGCCAGGAAACACAAGTGCGACCTGGTGGTGATGGCGTCGCACGGCCGCAAGGGCCTCAAGCGCATCCTGCTGGGCAGCGAGACCCAGCACGTGCTGACCCACAGCAGCGTGCCCGTGCTGGTTTTACGCTGAGCCGCCAGGGAGCCTTCCAATGAAAATCCTGCTCGCGGCCGACGGCAGCGAATACACCAAGAAGGCGCTCGCGTTCCTGGTCGCCCACGAGAGCTTATGCGGCGCCGGCGACGAGATCGTGGTGTTCAACGTGCAACCCGCGGTTCCGCCGCGGGTCAAGACGATGCTGGGCGCCGCCGCCGTCAGCAAATACCATCGCGAGGAAGCGCGCAAGGTGCTCGAGCCGATCGAACGTTTCCTGAAGCGCCATGACCTGCAGTTCCGCACGGGCTCGGCCGTGGGTTCCGCATCGACGGAATTGCTGGCCGCCGCCAAACGCGAAAAATCGCAGCTGATCGTGATGGGCACCCACGGTCACGGCATCATCGGCCGCGCGCTGATGGGCAGCGTCGCTCAGCGCGTGGTGACCGAGGGTGATATGCCCGTCTTGCTGGTGAAGTAAACCCAGCGCGTTTCAGCGCCGGGCGATGCGGCTGGCCAGCTCGCTGCGAATCTGCGCGAGCTTCTCCTTCAGGCGCCGCTCGTTGACGGGGCCCACGCGCAGCATGATCTTCTGGCCGGATGAAAGCGACTCGAGCGCCGGATCGGCGAACTCGTAGCGAACCCAGGGCCGCAGCGATGCGATCGGACCCTTCACTTCCGTCAGGCGCAGCTTTAGCGGCACCTCGGTTTCCGGCGTGGACAGCAACAGGTCGATCACCGCCATCACCCGATCGTTGAAATAGTGGCCGGGAAAGCCCAGCTCCTCGTAAGCTCGTTGCAGCGACGGGTACAGCCGCAGGTAGAAATTCACCGCGCGCCGGGCATCGATGGCCTCCACCATCAGCACGAAAGGCGTATACCTGCTGGCGTTGTCGGCGGCGATCACGGGCGCATCGCCAGCCTCGTCGACCGTGAAACGATCGGGCGCCGGATCGACCGGCCAGACCTGCCTCGGCGCGTGCGGCCTGGCCAGGTTGTCGATGGTGGCCGCAAGCCGCCGCGGAAACTCGTCCAGTTGCAGGAACGACAGCGCGGCGTCCCCACCCAGCAGGTCGGCCAGCGCGCGCCGCAGCGCCTGCCCCGTCGGGGGCCCCGCGGGTGGCGAAGACTCCAGCGGATATTCGATGCGGGGCTCGGGCGGCGGTCGGGACGGTTCGGCCTGCAGCGCCGGCGCCGGCGCGAACACGGCCGGCGCCTGTGCGTGAGGCATCAGTCCCATGCGCCACAAGGTCAGTCCCGCGACGATCGCACCGGCCATCGCGAGCAGCACCCAGGCCTGCAAGTCCTTGGTCATGGTGCTTCCTACATTTGTAAGATGCGTCAACACGATCGGACGCATCGCTTGTCAATCTACCACAGCCGCTTCGCTGGCGGCAGCACCGACGCCGCCTCCACGCACCGGGTTGGCGCTCTTTCGCTGGCATGAATCTGGCTGAGATGCGGCAGGCCCTGGATGAGCCATCCCTGCGCACCGCCTGCGGTGCCCGGTTCCCACACGACTCGCCAACATGCTATGCAAGAGCTTGAGGAGGCTGCGCGATGCCGACTTTCTTTCACATGATCCACGGCGCGCCCGACCCGGTCGCGCCGTTCAGCCACGCCGTCGAGGCGGATGGCTGGGTTTTCGTCACCGGACAGATGCCGTTCACCGGGACCTCCTGCGACTCGCCGTATCCGCAAGGGATCGAGGCACAGACCCACCAGGTCATGCGAAACCTCGAGACGGTGCTGACCGGATGCGGCCTGGGTTTGCGCAACGTCGTGTCCGTGCGGATTTTTCTGCGGCACTTCGAGGAGGACTACGAGGCGATGAACGCGGTCTATGCCTCGTACTTCGCGGCCGGGCAGCGTCCGGCGCGCACCTGCGTCGGCGTGACCGGCCTGGCGAAGGGCGCGCGGGTGGAGATCGACCTCGTGGCGCGGCGTGATCCGCCGCAACAAGCACCCGCTGCCGCGGCGTGATCCTGCGCAGCGGCGCACGTCGCGTGCGTTCCTTCGCAAGCGGTTGTGCGGTTTCAGACAAGTCACAGCCGGCGCTTTTGCCTAAGCTCTTCTGGTGCGATGCAACAAGACGTGCGTGGTGTACGCCATTGCCATCCGCCACCAAGGAGCTTTTCGATGTCTACCCCCTTTCCCAACTGTGAGCTGAGCTTCCAGGCGAGAAGCTGTACCAACGCAAGATGGCGCCATGCGGTTGCCGGCGCGCTGTGCCTGATGGCGTTCGCCATCTCGGGGCAGGCGCAAGCCGCGGCATCGCCACCGCCGGCCGAGTGCAAGGCCTTGCAGGCGAAGTACCCCGAGCTCGTGGGCAAGACGCTGGTGAACGCCGTCAACCCGCACACACCCGGCTATGAAGCCCTGGATCCGAAGGATCCGAGCAAGTACATCGGCTTCGACATCGACCTGGGCGACACGATCGCCGCCTGCCTGGGCTTCAACCTCACCTACAAGCCGGTCACCTTCGCCGCCCTGCTCACCACCTTGCAGAGCGGCCAGGCGGACATCGTGATCTCGGACATCTATGCCACCGAGGAGCGCGCCAAGGCGGCCGACTTCATCACCTACTCCAAGGTGTTCGACGGCGTGCTGGTGGCCAAGGGCAATCCCAAGAAGATCACCGGGATCAACACCACGATGTGCGGCACCACGGCCGCCGAGAACACCGGCTACGTGGAAGTCCCGCTGATCCAGAACCTCGGCCCCGCGTGCAAGACCGCGGGCAAGGCGGAACCCGCGCTGCAGCTGTACGACAACAACGCCAACTGCATCCAGGCCATCCTGGCGGGCCGCGCGGATACCTACATCAACGACGTCAACACGGTTGACCAGGCGGTGAAGGCGTATCCCGACAAGCTGGAGAAGGCAACGGCGGTCACCTTGACCTACTCGGTAGGCATCGCCGTGCCCAAAGGCAAGCCGCAGTTCCGCAGCGCCGTGATGGCGGCACTGGTCGCGATCCAGAAGGCGGGCATCCAGACCGAACTGCTGAACAAGTGGACGCTCGGCGCGGAAAACCTCGAGACCCCCAAGCTGATCGTGGCGAAGTAAGTGGATCTGTTCCTTCACTATCTCAGCCTGCCCTATCTCCTCCAGGGCATCCGCTTCACGCTGGCGGTGACGCTGCTGGGTCTGGCAGGTGGGATGGTGTTGGGACTGGTCCTGGCCAGCATGCAGCTGAGCCGCTTCGCGCCGCTGGCCGGCGTGGCGCGCG